>JAGBUC010000031.1 GCA_017630985.1 Clostridia bacterium | reverse complement strand
CAATCTTCTCGTAGAACACAGAGAAATGGTTGATTTTATTTAACTACATTGCTTGAAATTGATTGATTTTTATTGAGATTTAGTCAGGCTTACGAACAACACAATCGAGTGGGAATAATTTTATTAAATGAGTATAAAACAAAAACCGAGGATAATATCCTCGGTTTTTGTTTTTACTAAAAGAGTGTTTTAAAGCAGATTTTTATATCCCTTATAAAACTAAAGTTTTTAATATAATCCAGGTTTAACTTCATTTTATCTTGTAAAACTCTTTGATATGCCTCGTCGACCGAAAATCCTGCGCTCACAAGCTCTAACATCAACTCGTCTTCATCACGGAAAGCAATACTTGCCTCTGATGTTATTCCTGCGGGCATAAGCAGTGTTGCCATCATTTCTTCTGTGTATGTAGCAACATATCTTGCAACCTCGGGTCTTGTTCCCACAAAGCTCATTTGTCCTAAAAGAACATTGAAAAGCTGTGGAATCTCGTCAAGCCGTGCTTTACGTATTTTATCACCGACGCGGGTTATTCTACTGTCTCCCGAAACGGTTATAAACGCACCCTTTTTGTCGGCATCGTTTACCATTGTTCTGAATTTAAAAATAGTAAACGATTTGCCATATCTTGTAATACGCTCACTTTTATATAACACCGGACCGCTTGAGTCAAGCTTAATCCAAACCGATAAAATAAGCATTACCGGGCTAAGCAGTATTATAAGGCAAAGCGATGCTGCAATATCAAAGCCTCTTTTGAAAAAGCGTGAAACGACTCGCCTTTTAAGGTCGGTGTAATACGGCTTAACCGCATCAGCTTTAATCTGTTCGGGCAGCTTTTCCCAGCTTAACATTGTGCCTCCTTAACAAGCTCCGAAAAGACATTAATTATATAGTCGACCTGTTCATCGGTTAGCTTGCTGTAAAGAGGTAGGGTTATTTCATTTATATAATGGTCATACGCATTGGGATAGTCTTCCATTTTAAAGCCCAAATTTTTATATGCCGTAAGGAGCGGAAGCGGTTTATAATGAACGTTACAGGCAATTTGCTTTTCAGCCATCTTCTCTATTATAGAGTTTCGCTGATTTTCGTTTATACCATTTACGCGCACCATATAAAGATGTCCGCTAGAGCAATGGCTTTCGCTCTTATGGTCAAGAACATTAACATCAAGGTTTGCAAAAGCCTTGTTATATTTATCAATTATCTCTGTTCTGCGCTTAAGCATTTCAGGATAGCGGCGAAACTGAGCCACGCCGATTGCAGCCGTTAAATCGGTCATATTGCATTTATAATATGGCGCAATAACATCATATTCCCAAAGTCCGGGCTTGTTTTTGCTTAACGTGGACTTTGTTTGTCCGTGAAGCGACATAAAGCGGAAATGACTGTAAAGTTCCTCGTCGTCAATCCCATCAACGCTTTGCCAAGTAACCGCGCCTCCTTCAGCTGTAGTTAAGTTTTTAACGGCATGGAAACTGAAGCAGGTGAAATCGGCATGACATCCTGCCCTTTTGCCATTTCTCTCTGCGCCAAAGCCGTGAGCGCAGTCTGCCAAAACAATAATTCTGCCAAAAAGCCTCTGTATATCGGTTGACGGTTTGAACATCGACCTTTTGTTTTCAATACATTTATAAATTCTGTCATAATTGCAAATAATACCTGCAATATCAACAGGAATTATAACCTTGGTTTTCTCGTTTATGGCAGCTTCCATAAGGTCATAATCCATTTCAAGACTGTCCTTTGCGGTATCTACCATAACAGGAGTTGCGCCAACATGACAAATTACGCTGCAACTTGCCGTATAGGTATATGCGGGAACGATAACCTCGTCGCCCTCACCTACTCCAAGCATACGAAGGGTTAGCTCTAATGCGGCGGTTGCCGAATTAAAGCAAACTGTTTTTGAGGTTTGGCAATAATCAGATATTGCCTGCTCAAACTCTGTGGTTTTCGGACCTGTGGTTATCCAGCCCGAAAGCACCGTTTCCTTAAGCTCATTTGCTTCCGCCTCTGTCATATCGGGCGGAGAAAAAGGAATATACATAAATACTGTCTCCAAAACAACTGGGTTTATATAGTATATGCTGAATGGTTTAAAAATAATCCGCTTCAGGTCTGCCGTGGCGTGTAAATCTGCCACAATTTTATTCTTAGAAGTATAATACCACATATTTCAAAAAAATACAACACAAAATGCAAAGTTTATGGTATACTATATCTCGTATTATATTAAAGAGAAGAGGCGACAACATGAAAAGAAAAATTAAATCAGCGGTTGTTCGCCTTTTCATAGCCGTTGCCGTTCTGTTGTTTATATGGTATTTCTCAACCTTTCCGGTCACGGTTAGCCATACCGAAATCAAATCCGATAAAATAAACGGCGATATAAAAATTGTTCAGATAACCGACCTTCACGGCACAGAATTCTCCCGCCAAAATGAAAGTTTAATCAAACAAATAGAAAAAGAAAAGCCCGACCTCGTTTTTGCAACGGGTGATATGTATACTAATTCCGACCAAAAAGGAAAAGACACCGCCAAACATCTTCTCGTTTCTCTTGCCGAAAAATTCCCTATTTATTATGTTACAGGTGAGCACGATAACGATAATGATTTTCACCTTTTTCTTGAAAACAACGGCGTTTTTGTTTTAGATTATAAAACCGAGACCGTAAAAATCAGAGATACTGAAATCGTCCTCTATGGAATAAACAATGTCTATTATTCCCCAACCTTCGACCTTTTTAACGAGTTTTCGCCCGACTATAGCAAATACAATATTCTTATGGCGCACATAAACAATGCCGACGCTTTTAAAGACTTTGGTGCAGACCTAACCGTTTGCGGCGACACCCACGGCGGACAAATACGCCTCCCCCTTCTTGGCGCCGTTTATATGGATGGAGAATGGCTTCCCGAATGGTCGGACAAAAAGCAAACTGCATATGTAAAAGGACTATATAATCTTGGCGAAAATAAGCTCTTTGTTTCCGGCGGACTTGGAAGCAGACCCTATCCTTTTAGGCTTTTTAACCGAACTGAAATTTCGGTTATAACACTAAAGCCGTTAACAAAATAAAGCATTCAGACATATCATCAGTGTTGTCGAATGCTTTTTTATCGGAGAAAATTATGATAAAAGAAAACCCATTTAAAAAACTAACACGATTTGAGTGGATGCTCTGGATTTCCTCACTCTCTGTAATTCTCGTCTCGTCTCTTTTTTCAGGAACCGAGGGTTTGCTTTCGGGCATCGCCTCTCTTATAGGTGTGACCGCTCTGATTTTTATTGCCAAGGGTATGGTTTTAGGTCAGGTTATGATAATCATATTTGCGGTGTTCTACGGTATCATTTCGTTTGCTTTCAGATATTACGGAGAGGTTATAACCTACCTTGGTATGTCTGCTCCGATGGCTTTGCTTGCCTTGATTTCTTGGATTAAGAATCCTTTTGGTGACACAGCCGAGGTCAAGATAAGAGAACGGCTTACTTATAAACAAATCACTATAGGTATATGCGGCGCGCTTTTAGTAACCCTGCTATTCTACTTTATTCTTAAAGAGCTCGGCAATGCAAGTCTTCTTGTAAGCACCTTTTCGGTAACAACAAGCTTTTTCGCATCATATCTTGTCTTTCTCAGAAGCCCCCACTATGCTCTCGCCTATGCTATAAATGATATTGTTCTGATTATTTTATGGATTATTGCCGCCACAAAAGATATTTCCTGTCTTTCAATGGTTTTTTGTTTTATAATGTTTTTTATCAACGACCTTTATGGATTTTACAACTGGAAAATAATGCAGAAAAAACAAAGCTCTGTCGGATAACCGACAGAGCTTTTAAACTATTTAAGCAAAAAATATCCTAAAACTATTGCGCCCAAAACTATTCTGTAATATCCAAAGGCGGTGAAGTCTTTCTTCTTAATGTATCCGAGCAAGAATTTAATTGCAAGAACAGATATAACAAAGGCTGTTATCATTCCAACCGCAAGTATAACAAATTCTGCTCCGGTTATGCTAAATCCGAATTTAAGCACCTTTAAAAGACTTGCACCAAACATTACGGGAACCGCCAAAAAGAAGCTGAATTCTGCGGCGACCGTACGGGAAACTCCCAAAATCATACCGCCAAGTATGGTCGAGCCTGAGCGCGAGGTTCCCGGCACCAATGACAGCACCTGAAACGTGCCTATTAAAAGAGCATCTTTATACGATAGAGCCTTCATAGAAATAATTTTCGGTTTTCTTTTGGTGTTAATTCTTTCTATTATAATAAACAGAACACCGTAGAAAACAAGCATTGCCGCAACAACCCATGGATTAAATAAATGCTCGTTCATCCAATCGTCAAGAAGAATTCCTATAACGGCAGCAGGAATAACCGCAACGATAACCTTCGACCAAATCATAAGACTTTTTCTCTTAACATAGCCTTTTTCCTTTGAGGTAAATGGCCAAAGCTTGTTCCAGAAGATAACCACCACAGCAAGAATTGCGCCAAGCTGTATAACAACCTCGAACATTTCCTTAAACTCTGCGCTTGCATTAAGCTTTATAAACTCGTCAGCAAGAATTAAATGTCCCGTGCTGCTTATAGGAAGCCATTCGGTAATTCCCTCAACTATGCCGAGAATTATTGATTTAAGAATGTCTATCAAATATATCACCTAATTTCAATAAGGCTGACTTTTATGCCAGCCTTATAATTATACTACGAAAGAAGTTCCTTGTAAAGTTTTATATATGCGTCGGCAGAAACGTTCCATCCGTTATCAATTTCGAGCGCGTTATTAATAAGGGCATTCCATTCGGCCTTGTTCTGATAAATTCCAACGGCCTGCCAAATCTTATCAAGCATATCGTGGGCATTATAATCCTCAAACACGAAGCCATTTCCGCCCTCTAGTCCGATATCGGTTATGGTGTCGTTAAGACCGCCGGTCTTTCGCACAATCGGTATTGTGCCATAGCGAAGCGCAATCATCTGAGCAAGACCGCACGGCTCGCTTTGAGAGGGCATTAAGAAAACATCTGCACCCGCATAAATTTTTCTTGCAAGATGCGGAATAAAGCCCATTTTAAATGCGACCTTATCGGGATATTTCTCTGACATCTGATAGAAAAAGGTCTCATATTCCCAGTCGCCAGAGCCTAAAATCACAACCTGAACATCTGCCTTATGCAAATCCTCAAATATACACTTAACAAGGTCGAAACCTTTGTGATGAACAAGACGCGAAACTATGCCGATTAGCATTGATTCTTCCCTTTGGGGAAGTCCGACATATTTTTGAAGCTCAGCTTTATTTACCGCCTTGCCCGAGATATCTTGTGCAGAATAATTTTTAAATATTGCCTCATCGGTCTCAGGATTATAAACAGCAGTATCTATGCCGTTTACTATTCCGCAAAGCTTATATTCATATTGCTTCAAAATTCCGTCAAGTCCGTGTGAGAAATATGGCGTTAAAATTTCCTTTGCATATGTGGGCGAAACGGTTGTAACCTTGTGAGAGCATTGAATACCCGCCTTCATAAGATTTACACAGTTGTCATATTCAACGAGACCCGTCGCATCATATCCAAGTCCTAAAACATCGCCTATCAGCTCATATCCGAACTTGCCCTGATACTGTATGTTATGAATGGTGTAAACCGTTTTAATATCAGCATACCTCGGGTCGTGCTTGTAAAAACGGTCAAGATAAACCGGTATCATTGCCGTCTGCCAATCGTTACAATGTATTATATCTGGTGTGTAATCAATATAAGGAATTATTTCAAGCACCGCGCGCGAGAAAAACGCAAACCGCTCAGCATCGTCATAATGTCCGTAAAGCCCCTCGCGTTTAAAATAATATTGATTATCGAGAAGATAGTATATAACACCGTTATAGCGAGCTTCAAAAATTCCGCAATATTGCCGTCTCCAAGCGACCGGAACGGTGATTGCTGTTATGAATTTCATCTCATTTCTAAGTTCTTGCGGCACCGCAGAATAGAGTGGGAGCACAACCCTACAACCGACAAGTCGACGTCTTAAAGCCTTAGGTAACGCTCCTGCAACATCTGCCAAACCGCCCGACATTGCAAACGGATATGCTTCTCCTGATGCGTAAAGTATTTTCATTAGTATCCTCCGTTTTTAGACTATTTCATTTTTGGGAATATAACCGCCGTACTCCTCAGAATCAACCTGCTTATTATCGGTTATTTTAACAAAACGGTTGGTTATTATATTCTTCACCTTGCTGTCTGCTCCAACCGTTGTGCCCTCCATAAGCACACAGTTTTCAATAACCGCACCCTTTGCAACCTTAACTCCTCTGAAAAGCACACTGTTTTTAACCGTGCCCTCAATAATACAGCCATCCGCAATAAGAGAGTTTGCGGTTTTTGCCGAAATTCCGTATTTTGCAGGCATATCATCACGGGTCTTTGTATATACAGGGTTTTCTCTGCTGAAAAGGCTTTTACGAACATCACAGTCAAGAAGCGACATGTTGGCATCGTAATAAGCCTTTGCGCTGTCCATAACCGCCGCAAAGCCCTCCTGCTTAAATCCGTATATCTTATACTTTTTAAAGCCGTTTCCGAAAATAGCGTGTGAAAGACTTACAAGTCCCGCGTTGACCTCCTTAAGCACAATATTTATTAGAAGTTCTCTTCCGATAGCTACTGTGTCAAGACTGTAGTCGCAAATATCCTTTTCCTCAAAGCTGACATCGGTTATTCTGCCGTCAGCATCGAACGTAAAGTCCATCGCATCGCCCTGACCGAGAGGCTTTTTGCCGTTTTTATAAACTACCGTTATATCGGCGTCCTTTTCTTTATGTGCTTTTAAAAGCTTTTTAATATTTATGTTTGCTACTATATCGCTATCGCACAAAACAACCGTCTCTTCGTCAGACTCAAGAAGATATTCAAGTATTCCGTAAATTGCCTCAAGCTTGCCCTTATAAACCTGTGCATCGGGTGATATGTAGGGAGGCAAAATGGATAATCCGCCGTTTTTACGGTCGAGGTCCCACGGTTTTCCGCTACCAAGGTGGGTCATAAGAGAATAATAATTTGCCTTGGTTATAACCCCCACCTTGCCAATGCCCGCATTTGCAAGGTTTGAAAGCACAAAATCAATAAGACGGTAGCGTCCGCCAAACGGAAGCGAACCCATCGAACGCTGCTCGGTTAGCTTGCCGAGCATCGCATCGTGAGAATTGGCAAAAACAATTCCTAAAACCTTGTTTGTAATCATACCGTTTCACCATCCTCAATATCTTTTGTAATCATTTTATCGGCAGATATTTTTGCGCCCTTTCCGATTTTAAGGCCGTCTCCAATAACAGTAATTCCCCAGCTGTTAATATCCTCTGCTTCTTCAGGGCTCTCGCCTACCATAGCGTTCTCCTCTACCACCGTGTTTTCCGCAACGATTGAATAGCGCACCTTCGCGCCTTTCTTTATAACCGAGCCGGGCATTATCAGAGAATATTCAACACTTGCCCCCTCTTCAACCGTAACATCCTCGAAAAGCACCGAAAAGTCAAGCTTTCCATAAACATTACAACCAACCGTAACAAGCGAATTTTCAACCTCAGCCGTCTCTCCGATATACTGGGGAGGAAGACCCTGTGTTCCTGAATATATCTTCCATTTCGGGTCCGCAAGATTGAGGTCGATTTTAGGATTAAGCAGGTCGAGATTTGCGTCCCAAAGTGACGCTATTGTTCCGACATCCTTCCAGTAATCAGAAAATCTGTATGCCGTCATTTTACAACCATCGTTAAGCATGGCAGGAAGTACGTCCTTACCAAAATCTCCCGATGAATTTTCGTTCTGCTCGTCCTCTATAAGATACTTTCTGAGCTTATCCCACTTAAACACATAAATTCCCATAGAAGCAAGATTGCTTTTTGGGTTTTTAGGCTTTTCTTCAAACTCGTAAATAGAGCCGTCGGGATTAGTATTCATTATACCAAAGCGAGAAGCCTCCTCAAGAGGAACCTCCAACACCGCTATAGTGCAGTCCGAGTCGGTTGCTCTGTGGTCGGCAATCATTTTAGAATAATCCATTTTATAAATATGGTCACCCGAAAGAATAAGCACATACTCAGGGTCATACCGCTCTATAAAATTAATATTTTGGTATATAGCATTGGCCGTTCCTTTATACCAGTCTGCCCCCTTGCTCTGCTGATAGGGCGGCAAGATATGTACGCCGCCTGAGAGGCGGTCCAAATCCCAATGCTTGCCCGAACCCACATAGTCAGAGAGTTCTAAGGGCTGATATTGGGTTAAAATTCCAACCGTATCAATTCCCGAATTAGCACAGTTGGAAAGCGGAAAATCGATTATTCGATATTTACCGCCAAAGGGTACTGCAGGCTTGGCTATTTTTTGGGTAAGCGTATAAAGACGGCTTCCCTGTCCTCCTGCCAACAGCATTGCTACACATTCTGTCTTTTTCACAAAACTCATCTCCTGATGAAATTATATTAACTTGTCTTAAGGTCTATTACCTGTTTTTATTTTATAACAAGTAACAGATAGCGGTGCTAGTGTCAATTCTAACGACTGGTCCTCTGAATGCATCGGTATCGACTGGCTGTTTATAATTTGTCTTGTTTCCTTTGTCTTTCCGCCAAACCTCTCCCAATCAGAGCAAAAGACCGTTTCGTATTCTCCGAACTTTGCAATCCCTATCCGATAGTTTTCTCTGCCCATGGGAACAAAGTTGCAAACCACGATTATCTCATCCTTATTTTTTGCTCGTCGTTTAAAGCAAATTATACTTTGGTCGCGGTCCTCACCCGAAATCCAACCAAAGCCGTCGGGAGAAAAATCAAGCTCGTAAAGCTCGGGACTTTCAAGATAAAAATGATTTAATTGTTTAACAAAATCTTTAAACAGCCTATGACTGTCGAAATCAAGTAAAAACCAATCTAACTCCTTGCTGTAATCCCATTCGTCAAACTGAGCGAACTCCTGTCCCATAAAGAGAAGCTTCTTGCCCGAATGAAGCATATAGTATGTGAGGTATGCCCTTAAAGACGCAAACTTATCCTCATACCAACCCCACATTTTATTTATTAACGAACCCTTTCCGTGCACCACTTCGTCGTGAGAAAGCGGTAAAACAAAATTTTCGGAAAAAGCATACATAAACGAAAAGGTTATCAGATTATGCTCATATTTTCGGTAAATAGGGTCGAGCGACATATACCTTAAGGTATCGTTCATCCAACCCATATTCCACTTCATATTAAAGCCAAGTCCGCCCCAATCAGCAGGACGGGTTACCATCGGCCAGGCTGTAGATTCCTCGGCTATCATCAGAATATTTGGATTTGCCTTAAAACAGGCCTCGTTAAGTCGGCGTAAAAATTCAATAGCTTCAATATGCTCTTTAGAGCCATACTGATTTGGCGACCATTCATTTTCTCCTCGGTTATAATCGAGGTACAGCATAGATGCAACCGCATCAACCCTTATTCCGTCAATATGGAACTCCTTTATAAACATACAGGCGCTCGAAAGCAGAAAATTCATAACCTCGACCCTGCCATAGTCAAAAACGCAGGTGCCCCATTCCTTATGCTCGCCTTTTTTATAGTCCTGATATTCAAAGCAACAGTTGCCGTCAAAACGAAAAAGACCTTGAGAATCCTTCGGAAAATGAGCCGGTACCCAGTCAAGTATAACCCCGATTTCGTTCTGATGAAAAATATCTATCATTTTTTTGAAGTCGTGCGGTGTACCGTATCGTGATGTCGGGGCAAAATATCCCGTAACCTGATAGCCCCAAGAGCCCGAAAACGGATACTCAGTAAGGGGCATAAACTCAACATGGGTGTATCCCATTTCCTTCGCATAAAGAGAAAGCTCTTCTCCAAGCTTGGCATAGTCAAAGCAGTTGCCGTCAGAATATTTTCTCCACGACTCTGCATGAACCTCGTATATATTAACGGGAGAAGAATAAACGTCGGTCTCGTTCTGTCTGGTTCTCCATTTTTGGTCGTTCCAAACATATTCATCTTCAAAATATATTCTTGACGAGTTCTTGGGCGCGGTCTCAAAATGCCTTGCATACGGGTCATTTTTTAAAAAGGTTTCTCCCCAAGAAGTAGTTATCGCAAATTTATAACAGTCAAAATTTCCGACGCCCCTTGCCGAAGCTTCCCATATGCCGCCTGTAACCTTATGCATCGGGTCGGCAAGACGGTCCCAACCGTTAAAATCGCCAACCACGCTCACGGCACTGGCATTCGGCGCCCACACCCTGAATATAACAAAATCATCCACTTGTGTTGCGCCCAAAATTTCATAACTGTCGGCACAAAGACAGCTGTGAAAAAGCCTAAGCCTTTCTTCCACACCTTTATCAGAATGGAACATCATTCACCTCATATTAGTAAAAATGAACTTAAAACATCTTCACATATTAATATTAACAGATTTATCCTCTTTTTGCAAGGAAATATTTGTGAAAACTATAAGTCGCGAAACAATTTTCTTTCGCCAACATTGTGCAAATTATACAAATTTTCGCTGTTTGGAAATTATAACTATCATCTTTTTAAGTATTCTTGTGACCTTTTTGCGATATTTGTTTTTAATTTTAACTTTACAAAAACTCTGCTTATAATGTATCATATAATAAGTTTTTAAAAAGGGCGGTGTGGAAATGACTTGTTTGTGGCGATTTATAAAAAAAGAGCCTGTCCTCTTTGCATCTCTTATTTTAGCAGTCGTTTCCTGTTTCTTTACACCGCCAAATATTAAATACCTTTCCTATATTGATTATAAAACGTTGTCTCTGCTTTTCTGTCTGATGACCGTTATGTCAGGCTTTACAAAAGCCAATGTATTTTCGGTCTGTGCAAAATCGCTTGTAAATAAAGCAAACAGTATCCGCGGTCTCGCCTTTTGTCTTGTTTTCATTTGCTTCTTCTCCTCCGCAATAATCACCAACGACGTCGCGCTTATTACCTTTGTACCTCTCTCAATTGCTGTGCTAAAACTCGCAAAAAGACCTGATTTAATTCCCATAACCGCAATTATGCAAACGGTTTGCGCAAATATCGGAAGCTCACTGACTCCTATAGGAAATCCCCAAAACATATATTTGTACAGCATATCCTCACTCACCCTTTGGGACATCTTTCTTTCTATAATTCCCTATGCAATATTTACGGTTTTATTTGTTATACTTTCTACTATGCTTATAAAAAATCAGCCCGTAAGCCATACTGAACATACCGAAAATAAAATCGTCAAAAAAGATGCTTTGTTTTATTCACTGCTTTTCGTTTTAAGCGTTTTAGCGGTTTTCGGAATAATCGGGTATATTTCCTGTCTTGTTATTCTTATAATTACCGTTCTTGTTTTCAACAGAAAAATTCTACTCGAGGTCGACTATTCTCTTCTTCTAACCTTCGTTTTCTTCTTCATTTTCGTTGGAAATATGGGTGAAATTCCGATACTTAAAAAGCAAATTGAACTATGGTTTTACGGAAACGAGGTCTTCTTCTCGGCAATTTTAAGCCAGTTTATAAGCAATGTACCTGCATCTCTGTTACTATCAGGTTTCACCGAAAACTACCGTTCTCTGCTAATCGGCGTTAATCTTGGCGGTCTGGGAACGGTTATCGCCTCTATGGCAAGCCTCATTTCATACAAATATATAGCCAAAGAAACACCCGAGAAAAAAGGATTTTATCTTGTTTTGTTTTCAGTTGTCAATTTTCTGCTTTTGGCTCTTATGCTTTTAATTAATTTAATTTTAAAATAAGGAAGTTTATATCTATGAAGTGGTTTCTTGATTTTATAACCAACCCATACTTTATTACGGCAACATCCTCCTGGGCAATAGCCCAGATAGTTAAAACCGCAATCTACTGGGCAATGAACAAAAAACTAGATTTGTGGAGACTGGTAGGCGACGGCGGTATGCCAAGCGGACATTCAGCCACCGTCTCATCCCTTGCTATGATTTGCGCCCTTATTCACGGACCCTCAAGCTTCCAGTTTGCCGTCACAGCTGTTCTGGCTATCATCGTCTGCCACGATGCAACAGGGGTACGGCAAGAAACGGGCAAGCAAGCGGTGCTTTTAAACCAAATAACCGACCTCATTAATAAAATTTCAACAGATAAGCTTTCGGATGAGGTCAAGCTTAAGGAGTTTGTCGGACATACCTTTACTCAGGTTTTGGCAGGAATAGTTTTAGGCGTCCTAAACGCTCTTATATTATATTTTTTGGCCTTTAATTAGACAAAATAAAAAAGACCCTAAGGGTCTTTTTATTTTGCTTTAATATATTCATCTATTGCTTTTGCAGCAGTTTTACCCGCCCCCATCGCAAGAATTACGGTTGCAGCGCCTGTTACGGCATCTCCGCCGGCAAAAACGCCGTCTCTGGAGGTTAGTCCCGTTACTTCGTCGACAACTATACCTCCGCGGCGGTTAACCTCAAGCCCGTCGGTAGTCGATTTTATAAGCGGATTTGGCGATGTTCCAATAGACATTATTACACAGTCAACATCTAGAACAAACTCGCTGTCTGCTATCTCAACAGGGCTTCTTCTGCCCGATTCATCAGGCTCTCCAAGCTCCATTTTAATACATTCGATTCCGGAAACAAAGCCGTTTTTAGGGTCGCGCGGGTCGTCGGGATTGTTATATCCTAAAATTTTCACAGGATTGCAAAGAAGTTTGAATTCAATGCCCTCCTCCATAGCATGCTCAACCTCTTCCTGTCTTGCAGGAAGTTCTTCAAGGGAGCGACGGTATACAATATAAACCTTTTCTGCGCCAAGGCGAAGCGCCGTTCTTGCAGCATCCATCGCAACATTTCCCCGCCTACAACAGCAACCTTTTCAGCCCTTAAAATAGGCGTTGCAGAATTTTCTTCATAAGCTTTCATAAGATTGCTTCGGGTTAAAAACTCATTAGCAGAATATACTCCCTTAAGGTTTTCTCCATCAATCCCCATAAAGCGAGGAAGTCCCGCACCGGAGCCTATAAACACCGCTTCGAAGCCCATATCAAAAAGCTCGTCAACGGTAAGGGTTTTGCCGATAATTATATTGGTTTCAATTTTTACCCCAAGCTTTTTAAGGGTCTCAATCTCTTTTGCTACAATTTTCTTAGGCAAACGGAACTCAGGAATTCCGTAAACCAAAACACCGCCGGCAGTATGAAGCGCTTCGAACACCGTAACCTCATATCCGCTTTTTGCAAGGTCACCCGCGCAGGTAAGTCCTGCAGGGCCCGAGCCTACAACTGCAACCTTATGTCCGTTCTTTTCCGGAGCAGTCTCAACCGCTGAGCTGTGTTCATTGTGCCAGTCGGCAACAAAGCGTTCAAGCCTTCCTATTCCAACCGGCTCTCCCTTTATGCCTCTTACACACTTGGCTTCGCACTGATTTTCCTGAGGGCATACCCTTCCGCACACGGCGGGAAGTGACGATGATTTTGATATAATTTTATATGCCTCTTCGAAATCCCCCTCCCTGACCTTTTCAATAAAATCAGGTATGTGGATATTTACAGGACATCCGCTGACACAGGGCATATTTTTACAATTTAAGCATCTTGCCGCTTCGTCAAGAGCCGCCTGCTCACTATAACCCGTTGCAACCTCTAAAAAATTCTTTGCCCTAACCTTTGGGTCTTGGGTCGGCATCGGATTTTTATTCAAGCTCATATTAGCCATAACTATTTCACCTTCATATTAAGAAGATTACAGTTTTCTTCTCTTTTCCTTTCTTCAAAAGGCTTGTACATATTGCTTCTTGCAATTGCCTCGTCAAAGTCGACCAGAAAGCCATCAAAATCAGGCCCGTCAACACAAGCAAACTTGACCTTTCCGCCAACAGTAAGGCGACAGCCTCCGCACATGCCTGTTCCGTCTATCATAACAGGGTTCATCGAAACGGTCGTTTTAACACCGTATGGCTTTGTCGTTAAAACAACAAACTTCATCATAACAAGAGGTCCTATTGCGATAACCTCATCATACTCTTCGCCCGATTCAATAAGCTCTTTCAACGGCTCGGTGACAAGACCTCGTCTTCCTTTAGAACCGTCATCGGTCATAACTATAAGTTTATCGGACGCCGCTTTGAACTCATCTTCCAATATCACCAAATCTTCATTTCTGAAGCCTATTATTGAATGCACCTCGCAGCCCAGCTTATGAAGTTTCTGCGCAACAGGAAGTGCAATTGCGCAACCGACGCCGCCGCCCACGATTGCAACCTTTTTAAGATTGTCGGTTTTTGTCGGGTTTCCAAGGGGACCCGCAAAATCCTCAATATATTCGCCCTCGTTTTTTTGGTTAAGCAAGGTTGTTGTCGCGCCAACAACCTGAAATATTATTCTAACCGTTCCTGCTTCTCGGTCGAAGCCCGCTATGGTCAGGGGCATTCTCTCCCCGTCTTCGTTCACACGCAAAATTATAAACTGCCCTGCCTCTGCTTTTTTGGCAACAAACGGAGCATATATATCCATCATTGTAACTGTGCTGTTAAGTTCTTTTTTAGAAACTATTTTATACAATTAAAAAACCTCTTTTTATAATATCCACTATATTTTAACACAGTTTATTTTACAGTTCAACTTAAAAATATGCTTTTTGAATATTTGAAAGAATTTAACAAAAAATACCCTTATGAAACAAAAACTTTTAACAACTATTTCAGGATTTTTCATCGGGATAATAAACGGAATGCTTGGCGCAGGCGGAGGAATGCTTGCCGTACCTATGCTTAAAAAGCTCGGCTTCTCGCAAAAGGATGCCCACCGAAACGCCATAGCAATAATCCTTCCTCTTACTGTGTTTTCTGCCGTACTTTATTTAATCGACGGCAGAACGACCTTCTCCGATTCGCTGATTTTCATCCCGACAGGTCTTATAGGTGCCTATGTGGGAACAAAGCTTCTCCGAAAAATTTCTTCAAAATGGCTTGGGGTTATTTTTGGTGCATTTATGATATATTCAGGAGTGAGGTTGCTTTTAAAATGATAATAGATTTACTTGCTGGCTTTGCCTCGGGAGTTCTTGGCGCAATGGGCCTTGGCGGAGGTGCAGTTCTGCTTATATATCTCGCGCTTTTTAAGGATGTAAACCAATTTTCCGCCCAAGGCATAAATCTCATTTTCTTCATTCCGATTGCTATTTTTTCAGTAATTATGTACGCCATAAAAAAGCAAATTAAATGGAAAACGGTTTTGTGGCTTGTGGTCGCAGGACTCATCGGCGCGGGTGTGGGTGTATGGGTTTCTAAAGTAATCGGCACCAAAATAGTTGCAAAAATTTTCGGCGGTCTTCTCTCGGTTGCTGGAGCTTTTCAAATTATTTCCGCATTCAAATCTCCAAAAAACGAAACAGACTCGTAACGAGTCTGTTTTTGTTAGGCTTTTTTATCAGCATTTTCATCATTTTTTTCTTCGGTCGGGAATGCTTTCAGTGTGTTTGTCGCAATAAGCTGTGCAGTCCCTGCATTTATCGACATAAAGAGCGATAGCTTTGCAAGCGCCTCCTCAAAATCCTCAGTTTCTGACAAAATTTCTTTAGAGGTTTCGTACGCTCTCATAAGCATACTTTCATATGCCTCGCAAAACATATCATAAAGCTCATAAACCGAACGGTTTTTGGTTTGCGCCTTAATTATTTCGCAAATCGATGGAATGGGAACAACCGATTTAAGTGTGCATATTATAAAAAGATAGCATATGTGTTCTTTAGAATAGCGTTTTTTCTTGGGTGGCGTAATTATGCCAAGATTAACATAATTGTTTATCATAGACGGGGTGATGAATTTAGCACTTCCGTCCATTGAAAGAAGAAATAAATTCTTCTCCATAATGGAAATCACCTGGTCCATATAAAAATCAAGCTCAGGCAGTTCGCTGCATCTTGGAAGATGAAAGCTTTCTATAGCATTTGAGAACTGGCTTTTTTCCATAATATCACCTCTTTAAACGAAATTATACCACACCTGGACTCATTGTTCAAGATTTATTTACAGAAAATCACTTGACATTGTAGGTGATACGAATTATAATAGTTTTGAAAACAAGATAGCGAGGTTGATAAAATGTCTTTTTCAATTATTTCCGACTCTGGTGCAAACTTAACCCAAAAACTTGCAACAGAATATGACGTTAAAATCGTATCCCTCTCCTATTCTGTAGGTGATACTGAATATTTAAGTTATACTGAAGGCGAAGAGGTCGACTATAAGTCTTTCTACGATAAGCTTCGCGCAGGAGAGCACATTAAAACCTCTCTTGTCGGCTATGACAGGGTTGAAGCCGCCCTTAAAGCAGAGCTTGACAAAGGAAACGATGTTCTTTACGTATCCTTTTCCTCTGCACTTTCAGGCTCTCATCAGATTGCCAAAAACTGCATTGACGACCTTTCAGAGCAATATCCCGACCGCAAAATGATTATTGTCGACTCGCTTTGCGCAAGTATGGGACAGGGTCTTCTTGTAAAATATGCTGTTGAAATGAGAAATAAAGGCTGTTCTCTCGAAGAAACTGCCAAATGGCTCGAAGATAACAAGCTTCAACTTGTTCATCTCTTCACCGTTGATGACCTTTTCTTCCTAAAACGCGGCGGACGCCTTTCGGGAACGGTTGCCGTTGTGGGTACAATTCTCAACATCAAGCCGTTGCTTCATGTAAGCAACGAGGGTAAGCTTGTTTCCTACGGAAAAACCCGCGGTAGAAAAAGCTCCATCGACGAGCTTGTTAAGCGCATGGGTGAGCTTGGAACCGATCTTAAAAATCAAGACGTTTTCATTGTTCACGGCGACTGTATAGAGGATGCCGAGCTTCTTGCCGACAAGGTGAAGAAAGCATATAAGGTAAAAAGCATTACCATAAACTATGTCGACCAGGTTATCGGTTCTCACTCAGGCCCCGGAACCCTCGCAATTTTCTTCCTAGGCACCGAAAGATAAATTTTAAGACGAGATTGAATTTATTCAATCTCGTCTTTTTCATTAGTTAGAATTAAAGTATTTTATCATACCCTCTATTAGAGCAGACGCGCATTTCTGATGCTGCTCCTCCCCTAACATAGCGTTATACTCGTCACGGTTAGAAACAAATCCGTTTTCTGTAAGTACGGTCGGGCAATCTGTAACACGACAGAGGAAAAAGACATGCCACCTGACAAAGCTCCAAGCGGTATGCTTATAAAGCCCCTTTTGGTCGGTTGCCTCAAAAACAGCGTTTGCGGCAGATGCCGAAAACGGATTGAAATAATATGTGCTAAAGCCCGATGCCTTTGAATTACTTGCTGAATTTCGATGAACCGAAATCATAAAATCAGGCTTCGCATCTTTTATCTTATTAATACGGTCGGCAGCAGACACATATGTGTCTTCGGTCCTCGTCATTACAACCGTTGCTCCAAGCTCCTTTAACTGCTTTTCAAGTTCTTTCGCAAGTGACAAATTAAGCTGTGCCTCGTGGGTGCCGTTTAAAAATCCCGTCGCTCCGCAATCCTTACCTCCGTGCCCCGCGTCGACCACAACCGTAACACCCTCAAGCGAATAACCAAACTCGTTTTCTGCAGTCTTAAGCTCAACTGGGTTTAAAAAGCGGAATTCAAGCTGACCCTGTTCATTATATTCAGCATTCCAGCCATAGAGTTTACCTGTATTCTTTAAATAAAGTCGCAAGGTGCAGTCATATTCATTTTGAAACACCTCTGAATGCGAGAAAATCGGATTATCGGTCCAATCGAGTAGCGCATCAAGGGATGCTGCATATGCAAAGGTTATGTCAATATAAGAAAAGGTTGCCTCAGTCACGGCATAATCGCGTCCGCTTGATGAGGTGTTTTTATATGCTTGGGGCAAATATTCAAGGGTAAACGGAGCCTTCCAGTCGACATCAAATGCCAAAACCGTATGACGACCTGCAATCTCTTGTGCGGCTATTCTAACATTGTTATTTTCAGGGAGAACACCCTCATAAATTTGAATATTTGTCCCTGTGTTTTCGGTCTGCTTATAAAGTTGCTTTCCGTAACGAAGAGTGTATAACTCTATGGTGTTTCCGCTGTAACGGAAGCTTTTAGTATATGGAGAACAATAATCGACCGTGCCCTTTGGCAAATAATTATTGGTAGGGCGCGATAAGTCTGTAGCGTCAGATGCATTAAAGGTCTCAGCCTGAGAGCAAACAACCTCTGCAATATATGTGGTTCCGACATTAAGATATTTCGACCCCGCGGGATATCCGTTTCCGCCATCGTATTTCGAAGCATCGAAGGTCTTAACCGTCACAGCCCCACTGCTAGCATATCCGTTGCCAGACGAAGAGCTTGCCGTAAACGAAATTTTTCCATAACTTTTCGCCGAGCCTGTATTCACGGGCATTTTAAAGCTACCGTAAAAAACAGCATATTCACCAGATGAAGAGTTCTCATCATCGTCGGCCTTATAAAGATTTATGCTTTGACCGTTAAACGAAGCCGTTACAGTGCTATCTTTAAGCGCGGTTGCCGAAACGGTTAAATCACTTGCCGACTCAACAGTTATTTTCGAAGACGGATATATTTCTTTAATTATAATTTTCTTGTATCTGATTTTATAGGTCAGCGTTTGGTCCTTATGTGATATAGAAAAGGTGTTTTCACCCTCCGCAAGACTAACATCAAAAAAGAAGAGACCCGTATCGTCCAAAGCAATTTCGGTTCCGTTAATTAGCAAAGGCTTGCCCTTTTCTCCGCTTCCCTTAATAGTATAATACGGAACGTTAACCGTAATATCCGAAGATACGGGTGCAGTAACCGAAAGCTTAATTTCAGGCACAGCTATTTGGGGTTCCTCTTCACTTGAGGTCTCCTCGCTTGAAAGGTCTTCACTCAGAATTTCCTCACTTGAAGAAGAAATTGTGGAAGATGGAGAACTGACAGGCTGTTTTTGCCCGTTAAGCAAAAACAGCGTCAACAATACACCAACTGCTATCACAGAAACTATTATGGAACAAACTATAATTATCTGCTTCTTTGAACTAAACAATTTCATTTTCATATCTGTCACAAAAAGTCAGGAAACTTCCGTCTCCTGACTTTTTTACTTTAAGCCTCTGTTCCGTCGTAAATTTTCTTAACCTTGAACTGATTTATAGCATAATTGCTAACATCATAATCAAGCTTGTTGGCATATGCCTTAATATCGTTATTAAACTCATCACTCTTAATAAAATAAAGTATGTCAAACCTTAAATATTCATCTCTATAATAACTGTCAGAATTTATATCCTTCTTAACAACAACATAAAGACATTTTGCTTCCTCGTCGTGAAGAATTGAAACAGTATCTACCGCAAGCTCTTTAACCTTATCGAAAAGAGAGAATGCAACGCCTGTATCGTCGCTTCCAACAATCGAAATGTTTTTATCCTTGGGTGCAGGCTCGTCCTTATCGGCAGTTTCGGTATCCTCTTTTTTAATGTCCTCTTCCTTTATGCCGTTAAAATCATTGTAAACAGCGGTGTAATCCTCTCCCGCCTCAAGACGTGTCTTGTATTTTTCAAGGTCGGCTTTAAGGGCATCAACATCAGGCTTCTCCTCTGTAGAATAGTCCTTTGAAAGAATATAAGCCGCAGCATAGTTCTCATCCAAGGTTTTCTGAATATCGTCAGCCGATACAGCTTTGGTGCCTTCTTTATCATAAAGGCTCTTAAAATAACGGTCTGCAAGAGCAGAATTGAGCATTATTTTCTTATAGGTCTCATATCCTACGCCGTTACCTGAGAAAACCTCGCCGTATCCGTAATAACTCCAATAATACTCGGCCTGACTTTCTGCATCCTTGATAGCATCTTCATCCAACCCAAGCTTGTTTTCATCACAAATCTTCTGATAGGAAATATGCTTAAGGCAGTTTTCAAGAGCTAAATCCTTAACATAGGTCTCATACTTTTTGCCGTCGATTTCTTGCTTATAATAGCTGAAGCCTTCTTTCGAGGTGTCGTAATCGTCACTGGTATTTATGATATTTTTTGCCTCGCTGTCTGCCATAACAAGATAATACGAATACATAGCAGAGGTGATTTTATAATCTCCCGAGCTTATTGCTATCTCATCCTTAGGGTGACAGCCTGCAAGAGATAATACAAATGCCGCAGTCAAAACCAAGGCGGCTATTTTTTTGAAAACTTTCATTATGAACCTCCAACGCGGATATTTTATTTAATTATATAATAAATTTGACCGCTTGTCTAGATAAAATTTGTTAACAATAAATCCTATTAAAATAAAATTACTTATCTTAACAACTGCTTCTGTTTCATAATATCTCTGCCAATTCCTTTAATGCCTCGGCAGAGGATTGGCCTTTGAGTTTTTTAACCGCATAATACGGTTTCTCGCTCGGCACCAGATATACCCTTCCCTTAAGTGAATCACAGATTTTTTCAACCTGTTCCTCTCTTATTTCATTTACCTTAAGATATAAGGTGTCAGCGGTCTCGTTAATTTCGTATATTCCGTTGCTCGAAGCTCGGCTTCTGAACAGAGCTATATCTATAAGCCCCATAACCGCCTTTGGCGGCTCACCAAAGCGGTCGCATAGCTCGTCAATAACATCCGATGCGTCCTCATTGTTCTTAATCTCTGCAATCCGCCTATATATTCCAAGCCTTGCGGGAACGCTTTCAATATAATTTTCCGGAATGTGGGCTGAAATGTTGAGGTCAACAAGGCACTCGGTTTCTGCGGCCACTTGCTCTCCTTTTTCTTCCCTCATTGCACTGTTTAAAAGCTTAAGATACATATCGTACCCAACCGCCTCCATATTGCCGTGCTGTTCTCCTCCTAAAATGCTTCCCGCGCCTCTTATTTCAAGGTCGCGCATAGCAATCTTAAAGCCGGAACCAAACTCGGTATATTCACGGATTGCATTAAGCCTTTTGGTTGCAATTTCGGAAAGGCCCTTGCCCATTCTATAACAAAAATAAGCGTACGCACGTCTCGGGGAACGCCCGACACGTCCCCGAAGCTGATGAAGCTGAGACAGTCCAAAACGGTCGGCATCCTCAATTATAAGAGTGTTTGCATTTGGAACATCAACGCCTGTTTCAATTATGGTTGTGCAAACCAAAATATCTATTTCGTGCTCCAAAAGCCTCTTCCAGACATCAGAAAGCTCCTCTTCGCCCATCTTTCCGTGAGCCGTCGCCACCGAAGCCTCGGGAAGCTGTTCCTTTAGACGCAAAGCCGTCCTTTCTATCGTGTCAACCCTGTTATGAAGATAATACACCTGGCCGCCGCGACGAAGCTCTTTTCGTATTGCCTCAATCAAAACTCCGTTGTTCTGCTCAAGCACATAGGTCTGAACGGGGTGTCGGTCGCTCGGTGCTTCGTCTATTGAAGACAGGTCTCTAAGTCCCGACATTGCCATATTAAGCGTCCTTGGTATCGGGGTTGCCGAAAGGGTAAGAACATCAACGGTGGGATATGCCTCCTTAAGCCTCTCCTTTTGTGCCACACCGAAGCGTTGCTCCTCGTCTATTATAACAAGCCCCAAATCCTTAAAAACAACATCCTTGGAAATCAGCCTGTGAGTTCCAACAACAAGGTCTATATTGCCTCTTTTAAGTCCCAAAACGGTTTTCTGCTGCTGCTTAGGTGTCACGAAGCGGGATAGCATTCTGACCTCAACGGGAAATTCACCAATTCTCTTAAGTATGGTGTTATAATGCTGCCACGCAAGTATGGTTGTAGGAACAAGTATCGCGCACTGCTTTCCCTCGCTTATACACTTAAAGGCGGCGCGAAGCGCAACCTCGGTCTTACCAAAGCCAACATCTCCGCAAAGCAGTCGGTCCATCGGAACCGCGCGCTCCATATCGTTCTTAATCTCGTTTATGCATCTAAGCTGGTCCTCGGTCTCCTCGAATTCAAAACGTCTTTCAAAATCGTTTTGTAGGTCGGTATCAGGTGAAAATGCGTGTCCTTTAACCGCCATTCTCTTAGCATAAAGGGCGGTTAACTGCTTTGCCATATCCTTAACTGCAGCTTTAACGCGGCGGCGTGTTTTGTGCCATTCCTGTGAGCCAAGCCTGTTAAGTCTCACTGCTCCGTCCTCAGCCGCACCGATATATTTTGAAACGAGGTCAAGCTGTGTTACAGGAACATAAAGCACATCACCCTTAGCATACTTGATTTTAATATAATCCTTTGTAACGCCGCCGGTCTTAATACGGTTTATTCCGTCGAAAACTCCTATTCCGTGAGAGGCGTGAACAACATAATCGCCAAGTTTTAACTCCTCAAGCGAGTTAAAGCCGTTTTTATTTTTCTTGGAACTAGGCTTTTTTTCTGCCGCAATATAACGGTGGGTTATAAATAAAAATTTGTTTTCGGGAATTTCAAATCCCGAAGAAAGTCCGCCAAGGGTTACCACAACGCCTCTGCTCGGCAGTCCCTTAACCTCTTTTAAAAACATTGCCCCTATGCCTGCTTTGTTAAGGTCCTCGGTTATTATCCTTGCAGCCTTTTCGTGCGCTGCCGCAACAACTGCAAGTCCGCCACAGGATAGAATATAACCTATATCCTCTTTAAGCACCTTAATATCTCCGCCCCAGGCAGAGTTGCGCTTAAAATCAAAGGTTATAAGCTTCTTAAGCTCGAACGGCAGAGACGACGGCAAAAAGTTGTCAAGCAAAATACCCTTTGACACAACCTGCATAAGCTCCCCGTCGTCAAGATATAATTTTGCTGTACCGCCCGACAGAAAGCCCTCCTCAAGATATGTTTTAATATCCTCGTCTCTCGTAAAGCTTAAGTTTTTAAGTCTTTCACGAACTGCAACCGTCTCGCTAGTTATAATAATTGGTTCATCAAGATAACTAAAAACACTGGTATCTCCGCAAATAAGCCTTATATATCGGTCAAGCGGAAATACTACGCCGCTTTTTATTTTATCAATATCACGGTATATCTGGTTTCTCTGTTTGCCCGACAGTTTTTTAGAACTGTCTATATAATCAAGCAGAAGAGCTTCAAGTCTTTCGGCAGAGCAAAGCACCTCTGCCGCAGGGCAAAGCTTAATCACCGAAATACTATCCTCACGCCGCTGTGTAAAGGCATCAAAATAGGAAACAGAGTCTATCTCGTCTCCCCAAAACTCAACCCGTATGGGTTTTTGCTCGTTTACGGCAAAAATATCAACTATTCCGCCGCGAACAGCAAATTGACCGCTTCCCTCAACCATCTCGGTCCTTGAATATCCTGCCGCTACCAAACGCCTTGATAACTCCTCAAGTTTCAAGCAAAGCCCTTGCTCTAGCTTTATAATGCTCTCCCTTAAAACCTGTGGTGATATGGTATATTCTGTTGCAGCCTCTGCCGAAATGCATACAAGCTCAAAATCCCCGTCCAGCAGTCTGGACAGGGTGTCTATTCTCCCATGTTCATATTCTTTTGAAGCCGCCGTTATATCCCCGATAAATAAATCCCTCGATGGCATTATCACCGTGTTTATTCCAAGTGACACAGTATCCTCGGCTATTTTAACCGCCTCTGCTTCATCAGGTGTAATAACCACGACCTTTTTCCCGCTTTGCTTTATAAGCGCAGAAATAATTACTGCCTTATGCACAGAGGAAAGACCCGACGCCTCTAAAGGCAGTTCGTTTTTTCTCACTGCATTTAAAACCGTCTTAAACCCTTCAGTTGAGGATATAACAGAATTCAAAAATTCCATATTCTCTCCGTAAGTTATTTAGAATATTTATTCATTGCGCTGTCAATTCCGCTTTTCAAAAGCTCGGCTACAGCCTTAACGGTATTGTCTAAAGACCTCTCGACCGCTTCCGCTTCTTCCTTTGCGAATTTTGAAAGCACGAAATCCTTAAGGTCAAAATCGGGATGCGGTTTTTCTCCTACCCCTATCTTTATTCTTGGAAACGTTTCACTTCCTAAAACAGCAATTATATCTTTTATGCCGTTATGTCCGCCCGCGCTACCCTTTCTTCTAAGGCGAATAACCCCGACATCAAGAGAAATATCGTCGAACATAACAAGTATATTTTCAGATGGAATTTTATAGAATCGAGCCGCCTCACCCACAGCATCGCCCGAATTGTTCATATAGGTCTGCGGTTTTAAAAGCAAAACCCTCTTACCCTCAATTACAGCGTCGCCCGTATACGCCTTAAATTTCATTCTGTCACACTTTGCGCCATACTTCTCGCAAAGCTTATCCATCGCGGCAAAGCCTATATTATGACGCGTCCCGTCATACTGAAGCCCTGGATTGCCAAGACCTACAATCATCATATCAAAGCCTGTAGACCTAAATTTATCCTTAAACTTAAACAATTTCATCACCACCGATATATTAACACAAATTTGTCCGCTATTCAAGAAAAATCCCTTGAACATTTAAATGTCCAAGGGATTCAATTAATCTTCTAACTCCGGATTGGTTGCTGTCTCGAAAATTGCCTCAACAGCTCCGTCGGGCTTTTTGGTAACAAGTGTAACAACCACTGCCGCAATAAAACCGGTAGCAAAACCTGGTATAAGTTCATAGATGCCTGTTGAAGCCGAAAGGCCCGAGAAGAGCCATGCTACGTCGATAACTGCGCCCGCAATAACGCCGGCGAGTGCACCCTGATAGTTAAAGCGCTTCCAGAAGAGAGAAAGAATAACAACAGGTCCGAAAGCCGAGCCGAACCCTGCCCATGCATTTTCAACAAGGCTCATTATTGCCTGCGCTCCTTCGCCCTTGCTACTTGCAATAAAGAAAGCAATAACGGCAACGATAACTACTACGAGTCTTCCTATCCAAAGAACCTCTTTATCTTTTGCACCCTTACGCATAAGGGGTTTGTAAATATCCGAAGTAAAGGAAGAGGAAGCAACAAGAAGCTGACTGTCAGCGGTAGACATTGAGGCCGCAATAATTGCCGACATTAAAAGTCCTGCAAGTAATGGGTGAAAATACTTTTTAGCAAGTAGAATGAATATCATCTTCTGTGAACCCGAAGCAAGTATTTCGGGGCCCATAATCATACGGCCTAAAATTGCCATAACAGTAACTGCACCAAGGGCAATCACAACCCATATAATAGCAACGGTTGCGGCAGTCTTAACCTCTTTAGCCTTGCGGATAGACATAAAGCGAACAAGAATATGTGGCATACCGAAGTAACCAAGACCCCAAGCAAGACCCGAAGCAATATCCTGCCAGGTTGCTTCAAAGGGTGTTCCTACGAATACGCAAGCAACTTCTTTTGTTCCGTCTAAGTATGTATAGGTTTCTTTTAAATACTCAGGGTTAGCGTCGCCCGAAAGAACAGCAAGAATGGGAACAGCAAGAACTGCCGCAAGCATTAAGAAGCCCTGGAAAAAGTCGGTCCAGCAAACTGCCTTAAAGCCACCCATAAATGTGTAAACCAAAATAATTACGGCAAAAATAACCATTGCAAGATTTCTGTCTACTTTTGGGAAAACGGTTGTGAAAACATCGGTTCCCGCAACAAAAGCAGAAGCAACGTAAACGGTAAAGCAAATAAGGAAAATTAAGGCGCAAACGGTTTGAAGTACGGTTTTACCGCCGCCGAAACGGTTGGATAAATACTGCGGAAGGGTTATAGCATCGCCCGAAGCCTTTGAAAAACGACGAAGTCTTTTAGCTGTAAAAATCCAGTTAGCCGCAGTACCGAGAGCAAGACCGATACCAATCCAAACCTCACCAAATCCAAAAGCTAATATCGAACCGGGAAGTCCCATTAAAAGCCAAGCCGACATATCTGAAGCCTGAGCCGATAAAGCGGTTACCCAAGGTCCCATAGCGCGACCGCCAAGGAAGTATTCCTTTTCTCCGCCGCCCTTAGACTTAAAGAAGAAAACAACGCCGATTGTCAGCACCACAAGAAAATAAACCACAAAGGCAGCTATGTGCCACATTTGTTCTGTCATTCAAAACACCTCTTATTATATTAATGAATTGCTGTTCCTGTGGGAACGCTATCGTCTACGAAAATAACCTTGCAGCCGCATTCTTCGTGACTTGCCGCAATAAGCATTCCGTTTGAGACAACGCCCGAGAATTTAGCGGGCTTAAGGTTTGCGATAACAATAATCTTCTTGCCGACAAGTTCTTCGGGTTTGTATTCGTTCTTAATTGAAGAAACGATAACTCTGCCCTCAAGTCCGTCATCAAGTGTAAGCTTAAGGCAAGAGTGCGATTTTTTAATTTCTTCTGCTTTTAAAATTTCGCAAACACGCATATCAACCTTGTCAAAGGTGTCAATTTCAATCTGCTCTTTAATCGGCTCTGCTTTTGGCTCAGCCGCCTTTGCAGCCGCCTCGGCTTCCGCCTTAGCCTTAGCGTCAGCCTCCTTTTCTTCCTCGGTCTGAGGATAAGAGAAATCAAGAAGCTTTACATAGCGGTCTTTTTCAACTGCATAGAGGAAGAGATAAAGTCTGGGACCCTGCTCCTTATTTATAAGCAGTCTGTAAACATTCTTGAAGAACTTGCCCTGAATTCCCTTTAAGGTTTTTTGGTCAAGGTCTTCGCCGTAAATTCTCTTAGGTATAGCGTAAAGCTCAGAATTTAAATCATCAAGAGAATATCCATCGGTACTAAGATACTCAAACAGCATCTTAATAGCCTCTTTCTCCTGCTCGTCAAGTTGGCCGTAAACCTCGAAATTACGTGTCTCCCTTAGTCTGTTAACGCTTTCAGGAGAGCACTGCTCAAGCCAAAATCTAGCTCTCTCAAGTCTTTCCTTAAACTCTTCATATTTATAAGGAGTACCGATTTTTTCAAATACGGTTTCAAGCATAGGAATATTGAAGTCAACGATAGAACCAAGAGAAACTAAAAGCTGCATTGAAACGGTTTCTGCCGTTCTACCCTCAATAAGTGCTCCCTCCATAATAGAGGCAATATGCTCATCGGCTTTGCCGGTAAAAAAAGCGTTCATCATTCTGTCAAACTCAAAATACTGACGAAGAATTTCATCGTCAAAACAGAAATTAAATGCCTTTGTCGGTTCGGTCTTTGAATAGAGCCATAAAATAATTTCTGGGTCATAAAGCTTAAGAAGTGTATCGGGGGTAAGGTTTAAGCCCGAAGAGCCCGACATTTTGCCCGTTGTGCCCTTAATACCAATAAACTCATAGCCTTGGAATATCGGTGCCTCAAAGCCGAAAATCTTTTCAGAAATTATACGGCTTGTCTGATAAGAGCCTGTCGGAGAAGCGTGGTCCTTTCCGCCCGGTTCAAAGTCAACACCCTCAAACATCCAACGCATAGGCCAGTCAATTTTCCAAGCAAGCTTGCAGTTAAAATCAGTCTCGAAATTAAAAGTTCCGTGGTGTCCGCACTCGCATGTGTACTCTGCTACCTTGCAGTCGTCACTAAGGCTTGTTATCTTGGTTGTATCCTTGCCACACTTTGAGCAGTAAATACCAACGGGGTAATAGTTCTTTCTCTCATCCTCGGTTGCCTCTTGAGTACGGAAAGAGTCTAATATATCGAAAATTTCTTCTCTCTTTTCAAGAGCTTTAATTACATACTTAGCATATTTACCGCTTCTGTACTGACTTGCCTGATAACGATAATCCATATCAATGCCAAACTTCTTAATAGAAGCCTCGAACTCATTTTGGAAATGCTTTGCATAAGACTCGCAACAGCCAAACGGGTCGGGAGCGTCAACATAAGGCATACCTATATATTTATCAAAGCCCTCGGTTACTGCAGCAACATTTACAGGCACCTTGCGAAGACGGTCGAACTCATCCCAGGAGAAAAGAAGCTTTGCCTTTTTGCCCATTTTACGCAGAGCCTTTACAACAAAATAGCTTGTTGCTATATCTCTAAAGTTTCCGATATGAATAGAGCCTGAGGGGGAAATTCCCGCCGCGCAAACATACTCCTCTTTGTTAGGATTACGGTCAATAATTTTTTTTGCGATTTCTTCTGACCAATGCATTATATACACCTCAACACATAATTTTCCAGTATAATAGATTATTATATAATAGACGCTTTATTAAGTCAATGTTTTTTCACCTTTTGTAAGAAAAAGAAATCTGAAAGCCATATAAATAAGGACAACGCTAAGCGTTGTCCTTATTTTATCGCATATTCCTTTCAACTATAGCTGCCATAACCGTAATATCATCCTCGTGCTTGTCGCTTCTTCTCCGCTTTGCGCAATGTGCAATATGCTCTGCCAAAGCCGAAGCATCCTTGTCTCTCCACGCCTCAAGCTCGGCGCAAATCCAGTCGGTTCCCTCGCTCGTTGCGCCGTCCGACATCATAAGAATTATATCCCCCTCTCGAAGCTTGACCGTCGCTTTGTCAAACCCTACCTCACGAAGAATTCCCGCAGGAAGAGAGGTGCTTTGCGCCACGCCGCACTTTCCGTTTCTTCTGATTACCGTAGGTGCCGCACCCGCCTTTAGCATATCTGTCCGTCCGCTAAACAGGTCTATACAAGCAATATCAACCGTTGCAAGCGACTCATCGGTTGATTTAAACAGCATCGACGAATTCACAATACTAAGCGAACAGTCATACCCAAACCCCGCCTTTAAAAGTCTTGTCATAAGTCCCGATGCCATTGCGCCGTCAACAGCCGCTCGTCCTCCACAGCCCATTCCGTCACTTAAAACCATAAACGAACGTCCCTTTCCGTCAGAAAAGCTATTATAGGCATCTCCGCTTATGCCCGATGGCGAGCAAGCAATCTGATATATGCCCGAATCAATTGAAAGTGCTGCCTTTTCTGTAAGGACAATAAACACCTTTCCCTTTGATTCACTTACAGACGGCGGCTCAAAATCACGGTCACAGCAAACCTCAATCTGTCTTAAAAGCTTCATTCTGTTATACCGTGTTCCGCTTACCGCCTTGGCAACGATTTCAACCGTCATTCTTCCGTATTTATCTATTCTACAGCTACACTCATCCGCTCTGATATCAATGTTTTTAAGTGCCTGTGCAATCTTCGCTGCCGTTCTCTCGTCAAAGGCCTCATCCCTGTCAAGCTCAGCAGCCATATCATAAAGCATATTGGAAATTCCGTTAAACTGGTCGGACACAACATTTCTCACATCAGAAATTCGGCTCTCTGCCGCCATTCTCGAGGCGTAATCGCTATAGTGAGTATATACCGCATCTCCCATTTTTGAAGGCCTTAAACACCGACCTCTGAACTCCTCGGGCGCCTCTGCAATAGGCTCAGCGCCGTCCTCTTTTATAGCTTTTATCATATCAAGTACCGCAGAAACAGTGTCGCTCTTTTTCGTCTCCCAACAATGTATGCACAAGGAGCAGCCCGAACAGGCATCCGCTTCTATCCCCTTAAGAACCCCCTCAAAATCAGGAGAATTAATTCTCGAAAGCTCCCTCGCAACGCTGTCGACCGTCTTGCTCACATCTGAGAGCGCTCCAGCCGCATATTCAAGTCGCATTGTAACCGCCTTTTTCATTCCGTTCTCGCTAACCGTTCTGGCTGGCGGAGAAAAAACCTTGCCAATATTCATTGCGGCAGTTTTTGGAATACACAAAAATACCGCACAGCCAAAAAGAGCCTCTATTAAGAACTCTACCGTTTCAACTATGCTTCCGCCCGTACCGGTGGCAATAAGACCGCCAACCGTAAATACTGCAATTTGCGCATATTTCCCCCAAGACGCAAATATTCCCGAAAAAAGCCCTCCAACAGAAAGCGCAATCGCAGAAATTATTCCGCCTCCAGAAATCGAGCACACAAACCCCGAAACTATTCCGCAAACCGCGCCTGCCGAAGCCTGTCCAAACCGCGAAACCAACAAAATAAATGTAACACAAACTATTTTCCCAAGCGAAATCCCGCCTATATTAACCGCTATCGTACCCGAAAGTAACATATTAACCGAAATTAAAACACAGGCGAGTTCCTCACCTTTAAGCCCCGAGGAAAATACACCCACCGTTTTAAAGGCTTTTGATATGAAATATCCTCCAGAAAAAGCCATAACCGCCTCAGCCACCGCAAAGAGCGAGCCTGCTGTATCTCCAACCGTACTTACAAGCCCCGTCGCACAAGTCACAACTCCGGCAACGATTCCCGAGAGAAGCGGCCGCGAGGCATATTTTGTCATGGCTGCAAGCAATGCCTTAATCGCAACTATTGCAAAAAGTGCCGCAAGATACCTGAAGGCTCCCGTCTCGGTCGCAGGTATAAAATATCCTAAAAAGCAACCGCAGGCAGAAAGCGCCAAATACTCTGACGGAACGGCCGCCGCAAAGGCAAGTCCAAAAGGCAAAATCGCACCGAACACCGTCCCTCTAGACATCAAAAATCCACAGCCCAAGGCCGCAGCCTGACGACCGACCTCCATAAGTATATCCTTTACGCCAATTTCCCCCACGCTCTGCTTCAGTTTCACATTTTCCTTCATTTTAACGCTCCTTTTTTCTCGACAAGGTCTCAACTCTATTATACAGTTTATATGAGGAAAAATTTGTCAAACAAGGCAGGGGAAATCCTATTGTTTATACGAAGAAAATGTATTTTAAAGAGTAAAAAAGAGGTTTTTTAATTTCTAAACATATAAAAGAGCCACCCACATTTGTGTGTAGCTCTTAATTTAGGAATATCTATTAAACATTCTCTGTTTTATAAAGTCCTTTAAGCGCGATAGGTGTAAGTATTGAAGAAATAATTATAAGTGCAATAACCGCAATAAAAAATTCGGAACTCAGCACCCCTGCCTCTGCGCCCTTTGTTGCTACTATAAGTGCAACCTCGCCTCGCGCCATCATACCGGCACCAATTCTAAGCGAATCCTTTTTTCCAAATCCTGCAAGTTTCGATGCCCCAAAACAACCAACCATTTTCGCAAGCATTGCAACAAGCGCAAAACAAACCGCAAAGGCTATAAGCATCGGGTTGATGTTTGCAAACTCAATAGTAACCTTAATTCCGATACTCGCGAAAAATACCGGTGTAAATATCATATAAGAGCTTATGTCAAGCTTTCTCGTTGTGTCGTCACTCGCACTCTTAACCGTCCTGATTATAACTCCCGCAACAAAGGCCCCCGTAATATCGGCAATACCGAAAAGTGTCTCTGCCGCCCACGAAAACAATAAACAGGTAACAAGGCTAAATATCGGTACCCTCCTTGTATGCGGGCGGTATTTTTCAAGCCAGTAAAACAACTTGTGCAACACAATTCCTGCCACAATCGAGCAAACAAAGAAAAGCACCGTTCGAAGAATAACCATAAACGCGCCCGATGCACCTCCGTTTTCCGAGCCTTGAAGACCGCTAACAAAGGCAAGCAACACAATCCCGATAACATCGTCTATTATGGCGGCGCTTAAAATTATCGTTCCAACCTTTGTTTTAAGTCGTCCAAGCTCACGAAGCACCTCAACCGTAATGCCAACCGAGGTTGCCGTCATGATAACTCCCATAAACACGGCTGTCCAGAATTCATTACTGCCAACCGCCGCAGAGCCATAAAATACAGAATATAGGAGATAACCGAAAACAAGCGGCACTATAACCCCCATACCCGCAACCAAAAGCGCAACCGCACCGGTCGACTTAATCTCTTTAAGGTCGGTCTCCAGCCCTGCCGAAAACATAAGCATTAAAACACCGATTTCAGCCATAAAAACAAGCGGCTCACTCTTTTCAACAATATGTAACAGATTTCCGCCTATAAGCAAACCGGCAACAATCTGACCCACAACCTGGGGCACCTTAATATGCCTCATAAAAATCGACAATACCTTACAGGTAAAAAGAATTACCGCAAGGTCAAAAATAATTGAGTAATCCAATTTTTGTCCCCTCTTTTCCAAATATATATTGTAATGCTAATTTTGGAAAAATCAAGAGGAAAAATTAAATAACAAAAGAGCAAAGCGGTCATCACTCTGCCCTTTTATAATATCTTTCAACAATACTGTGCACCGCAAGGTAAAAAGCATCAATGTCCATATGTATCTGCAACGGGTCGCCCTCACGAATCCTCATAGTACGGCGAATTTCTTT
>JAGBUC010000030.1 GCA_017630985.1 Clostridia bacterium | reverse complement strand
TTAAACTTCAGATCCCTGCAGGTAAGGCTACACCGGCACCACCGGTTGGTCCTGCTCTCGGTCAGCACGGTGTTAACATTATGTCGTTCACCAAAGAGTTCAACGAAAGAACTAAGAACGATGCCGGTCTTATCATTCCGGTTGTTATTACCGTATATGCAGACCGCTCTTTCAGCTTCATCACAAAGACTCCACCCGCAGCTGTTCTTATTAAGAAGGCTTGCGGCATTGAGAGTGCTTCCGGCACACCTAACAAAACTAAGGTTGCCAAAATTACCAAAGAGCAGATTAAGAAGATTGCAGAAACAAAAATGCCCGACCTTAACGCAGCAAGCATTGAAAGCGCTATGAGTATGATAGCTGGTACTGCTCGCTCTATGGGTATTGAAGTAGTCGACTAATTCTCTCTTGTGGGAGGAAAATTCCGATTTAACCACTTATTGGGAGGTAAACAATGAAACACGGTAAAAAGTATAATGAAAGCGCAAAGCTTATCGAAACCGGCAAGCTTTACGAAATCGGCGAAGCTTGCGAGCTTGCCTGCAAGGCTGCTACCGCAAAGTTCGACGAAACTGTAGAAATCCACGTACGTCTGGGTGTTGACTCCCGCCATGCTGACCAGCAGGTTCGCGGCGCAGTTGTTCTCCCCAACGGAACCGGTAAAACTGTAAGAACCCTCGTTCTTACCAAAGGCGACAAGGCTAAGGAAGCTCTTGACGCAGGCTCTGACTTTGTTGGTGCAGAGGAACTCGTTGCTAAGATCCAGAATGAAGGCTGGCTCGATTTCGACGTAGTAATCGCAACCCCCGACATGATGGGTATGGTTGGTCGTCTTGGTAAGGTTTTAGGTCCCCGCGGTCTTATGCCTACACCTAAGGCTGGTACTGTAACACCCGACGTTGCTAAGGCTGTAACCGAAGCAAAGGCTGGTAAAATTGAGTACCGTCTCGACAAAACCAACATCATTCACTGCCCTGTAGGCAAGGTATCCTTTGGTAAAGAAAAGCTCGAAGAGAATATTGATACCCTTATGAACGCAATTGCTAAGGCTAAGCCTGCAGCTGCAAAGGGTCAGTATATCAAGTCTTGCACAATTGCTACAACCATGGGACCTGGAGTAAAGGTTGCTACCGGTAAATACGCAAATTAATTTAAGTAAATTCTGGTTTGTACTGTGTCGCTCGTACGTGCGTGTATAAAATATACGGCGCTGTGCACGGCTCCTTGTCTAAACACAAAATTTTCATTAAATTAAAATTTAACTTGACAATGCAATTTAATTGTGTTATCATATCAACGCTATCCAAAGACAGTAGGTCGCTTTTGCGATAAGTTTATCGCCTACCGAGGTAATGCGAACAAACTTTTATTATTAAGGTTGTTTCTGCCTGTCCTCTCTGTCTTTGGGGGACAGGTTTTTATTTTAAGTGAGGTGAAACAAATGCCAAACGCAAAGGTTCTCGAAGCAAAACAGGCTGCAGTTGCTGCTCTTTCTGCAAAAATTGCTGACTCTGTTGCCGGCGTTATCGTCGACTATTCAGGAACTTCTGTTGCAGACGACACTGTTCTCCGTAAGGAACTCCGCGAAGCAGGTATCGACTATTCGGTCGTTAAAAATACCCTTTTAGGCCGCGCCATTGAAGGTACCGACCTTGAAGAGATTAAAGGCGTTCTCGAAGGAACTACCGCTATCGCAATTTCCAAGGATGACCACACTGCCGCTGCAAGAATTCTTAAGAAGTTTGCCGATGCTCATGAAAATTTCAAAATCAAGGCAGGCTATCTTGACGGTAAGGCAATCTCGGTTGAAACCGTAGATTCTCTTGCAAAGCTTCCCACAAGGGATGTACTTCTCGCAACCGTTCTTGGTGCATTCCAGGCACCTATGGCTTCTTTCGCTCGTGCCGTACAGGCTATCGTTGATAAAAACGGTGAAGGCGAAGCAGTAGCCGAATAATTAATTTAAAACAAAAACATTATATTGGAGGAAAATAAAATGGCATCTGAAAAAGTAACAGCTATCATTGAAGAACTTAAAGTTCTTACCGTTCTTGAGCTTTCTGAGCTCGTTAAAGCAGTAGAAGAGGAATTTGGCGTATCTGCAGCCGCTGCAGTTGCAGTTGCAGCTCCCGCAGCAGGCGGTGCAGCAGCAGCTGAAGAGAAGACCGAGTTTGACGTTATTCTCGCTAACGCTGGCGCTGAGAAGATTAAGGTTATCAAGGCAGTTCGCGAAATCACCGGTCTTGGCCTTGCTGAAGCTAAGGCTCTCGTAGACGGTGCTCCTAAGACTCTTAAGGAAGCTGCTTCTAAGGACGAAGCTGAGTCTATTAAGGCTAAGCTCGCTGAGGTTGGCGCTACTGTTGAACTTAAGTAATTTAAGTAAACAAACAAAAACTGATTCCGAATTTTCGGAATCAGTTTTTTTATTTTCTAAACACCACAAATTTGCTAATTAAATAATTTAGTATAATAACTGCTATTTGAGACGCTGCCTTTACAACAAGTGCGTTTAAATCGAGAAGAGTAATAAAAACAAAAATAACGGCTTCCTCAAAAACGAGGGTTGTAAGTCTTGCAAGATAAAAATACAACGCGTCTACTATAAATGATTGTCCGCTTTCAGAAAAGACCCATTTTCTGTTGGTAACAAATGCAAAAGCTACGGCAAAAATCCAAGATATTATATTTGAAATAAGAGAATCAATTTGAAGAACTTCGGTGAAAAAGGCAAAAACAGCAATGCTTATTACGGTTGTGAGAAAACCAAAAAACAAATATAGCAGTTTTTCTTTGTGATTACTTTTCATCGTCTTCTGTCCGTTTTTCTATAATATATCTGGGTCTGGCCTTAGTCTCCAGATATATTTTCCCAACATATTCGCCAATGATGCCGATACTTATAAGCTGAACACCGCCAAGTAAACACAGGACAGATACAAGCGAGGCCCATCCTGCAACCGACTTGCCAAGCAACGCAATAATAACAGACCACAAAACTCCAACACAACTAAGAAGAGCTACAATAAAACCTAGTGCAGTAATTATGCGTATCGGCTTGGTCGAAAGGCTTGTAATTCCGTCAAGTGCCAAGGAAATCATTCTTCTAAGGGGATATTTACTCTTTCCTGCAAGACGCTCGTTACGGTCATAATAAACGGCTGTGCTTTTAAAACCAACAAGGGGGAACATACCCCTTAAGTATAGGTTGACCTCTTTATAGCTTGAAAATTCTTTAAGAACCTTTGAAGAGACAAGACGGTAATCAGCGTGATTATATACTGTATCAACCCCAAGAAACTTCATAAATTTATAGAAAGCGTGGGCAGATGTCCGTTTAAACACACTGTCGGATTTTCGACTTGCCCGTACACCGTAAACTATTTCGCTTCCCGCCAAATATTCATCAATCATCTTATTCATAGCATCAAGGTCGTCCTGACCGTCACAGTCTATACTTATGGTGACGTCGCACCTGTCCGATGCTTCCTCAAGACCGGCAAGAAGCGCATTCTGATGCCCTGAATTTCGACTTAACGAAATGCCGATAACCTGTTTGTTTGATTTGGCCATGTCTGAAATTATTTCCCAGGTTGAGTCCGAGCTTCCGTCATTAACAAAAAGCACACGGCTGCTATATGCAATCTTTCCGCACGAAATAAGCTCGTCAAGTTTGCCTAAAAACAGCGGCGCAGTTATTGGAAGAACCTGTTCTTCATTATAGCAGGGGATAACAATATAAAGTATAGGCTTCATTGTTTTTCCTTTCGTTTTAGCTTATCATTTGCGATAGGGCAACGACCGCCGACATAGTTATAATAGAAATCAGTGTAGAAAAAGCCACTATATTTACGCTAAGCTCGGTATTGTTTTCATACTTAACTGAAAAAACGGTTGTAACTGCGGCGGCAGGTGCGCTGGCGGCAACAACAAGAGAAATAAGTATATTCCCCCTGATTCCGCACAGATAAAGTCCAAGCATAGCCGTAACAGGTATTATAATGAGTCGCAATATCGATATTATGTAAACCTTTTTATCCTTAAGGGCGGAAATTATATTGCTTCCCGCAAGATTAAATCCAATAACCATCATCGCGAGCGGAGTGTTAAGCGCCGCCATTCCCTCTATAGACGAAGCTAAAGGTAGTGGCAACTTTAGAGAGAATACAAAAAGAACAATACCTATAGTAACGGCAATTATCCCGGGATTCAGCACAAGACTTCGGGCAGACATTTTTTTAAGTCCGCCGCCTTGGCATACTACTCCATAGGTCCAGACAAATATGTTAAAGGCGGCAACACAAACCGAGCCGTAAAACACCCCTTCATCACCAAGCAAGGCTTTTTGAAGCGGAATTCCCATATATCCGACATTCGAGAAAACGGTGGCAAACCGAAGAATGCGGACGGTCTTTTTGTCGTCTCCTCTGAATAAAAGGCTGGATAAGATAGCGGCTATAATTTGTATAGCCATAAAGGATACAAGGCAGATTATAAGACCTTTGAATTTTGCTTTATCAAATTCGATGTTAAGTGAGTTTATTATGAGACAGGGGGTTACGAAGAACAGAATAACGTCCGACATAACCTTTGAACCCTCGGCTGTTATAAATTTCTTCTTTGCCCCAACAAAGCCGCAACCGATAAAGATAAACAGCACAAGCACCTGAACGAATACTGTCGAAAAGTTGATAAAAAACTGTGTCATATTATTTTACAGATTTTGCAAAGCGTAAAAACGCTTCTTTGCCGTCGGCTGTACGCTTGTAAACTCCCGCATGCTCAAGTACGGTCTTGAAAACCTTTCCAACCTCGGCTTTAATAATATCGTCAATATTCTCTTCTGTTATGCTTTCATATTCATCGACAAATTTCTCGGCCCAATCGGCATGAGAGACTGTAAGCTCATTTTCGCGCAGATTTTCGCCTTTAAGGATAGCACTAGCGAGAGCAGAAAGCTCGGCTTTTAAACGGGCGGGCAAAACAGCAAGGCCCATAACCTCGATAAGACCGATGTTCTCTTTCTTAATGTGGTGAAGCTCGGCGTGCGGATGATAAACTCCCATAGGATGCTCGTCGGTCGTGATGTTGTTGCGAAGCACCAAATCAAGCTCGAACATATCTCCGTTTTTGCGCGCAATGGGGGTGATAGTGTTGTGAGGCTCACCGTCGGTCTCGGCAAAGATAAAGGCGCTTTCGTCGGTATAGCCTCTCCAAGCGGCAAGAATTTTCTCGGCAAGCTCGCAAAGTCTCGCACTTCGCTCACACTTCAGACGGATTACCGACATGGGCCACTTAACAATACCTGCCTTAACATCGTCAAAGCCGTCGAAGCTAAGCTCGGTTTCAATAGGCGCCTTTGCCATAGCAAAGGTGTAGCGGCCACCTTGGAAATGGTCGTGTGTGAGAATAGAGCCGCCAACTATTGGCAGGTCGGCATTAGAGCCAACAAAATAATGGGGGAATTGCTCGACGAAGCTTAAAAGTTTTTTAAAGGTGTCGGGATTAATCGACATGGGTGAGTGCTCACCGCAGAAAACAATGCAGTGCTCGTTATAATATACATAGGGTGAATATTGCATCATCCATTCCTTGCCGTTCACGGTCATAGGAATGATGCGGTGGTTTTGCCTTGCGGGATGATTTACGCGACCGGCATAACCCTCGTTCTCCTTGCAGAGAAGACATTTAGGATAGCCTGACTGTGCCATAGTTTTTGCGGCAGCAATTGCCTTGGGGTCCTTTTCGGGCTTAGAAAGATTTATGGTTATGTCTATGTCGCCGTATTCTGTGGGGGTTACCCATTTCATATCCTTGCAAATTCTATAGCGGCGGATGTAATCGGTGTCGCAGCTTAGCTTATAGTAATAATCGGTTGCCTCTTCGGGTGAGCTTTCATAAAGTTCTTTAAAGCGGCGGCGCACCTCGCTTGGTCTGGGGGTTAGAATTCCCATAAGCTTGGTGTCAAAGAGGTCGCGGTAAACGATGCTGTCCTCTATAAGTCCTTGCTCTACTGCAAAGTCGCATAAATTTGAAAGAATTTCTTCCAAAGACGATTCCGGAACAAGCTCGGGCTCACAAAAGTCTGAAATTCCGACAGCCTCCATTAAACTGTTAATTATGTATATTTTATCCTGCTTGTCGATAAGACCGGTATTGATTCCATACTCTGCAAGCTGTGCAATATAAGTGTTAATCATTGAAAAATCCCCCTTAAATTATACAAATATTATATATCTATTTATAAATCAAGTCAATCGGTTATTTTGCAAAATTATTGTAGCCTTTTGGAGATTTTTGATATATAATATAATTAATTAGTTTTTGGGTGGTTATCAGTTATGGGGAAAATAAAGGTTGCTATAATCGGTCTTGGACTTATGGGCGGGTCGATTGCAAAGGCGATGAAGAAAAACGGCGGCTATTATGTTATCGGATACGATACCGATAAAGAGATTTCTGCACTTGCAAAGAAAAGCGAAAGTGTTGACGAAATCTGGGATGGAGAAACCGCACTTTCTTCCGACATAACCATTCTGGCGGTTAATCCAAGGGTTGCCCTTTCGCTTCTTGAAACCTTGCCTCCGCTTCTTAAAACCCAAAGTATATTAACCGATATTTGCGGAATTAAAAGCGAAATAGTTTCAAAGGCCGAAGATGTCTGCAAAGAGGTTTATTTTGTAGGCGGTCATCCGATGGCGGGACGCGAGCTTAGCGGATTTAAATACAGCGATGCCGAGCTCTTTTTCGGCAGAAGCTATATAATAACCAAAACTCCAAAAACCAACCCCTCTGCAATAGAAAAACTAAAACAGATGGCGATGGATATCGGGTGTGCAGATGTTACGGTGACGACACCTGAATATCACGATAAAATGATTGCCTACACATCACAGCTTCCGCATGTTCTTGCAGGCGCATATATGAATTCCCCGACAAGTGCTTCTCACAAGGGGTATTCGGCAGGAAGCTATCATGATGTGTCGAGGGTCGCAAGTGTTGACGAGGGGCTTTGGACACAGCTTTTTTCACAGAACAAGAAAAATCTTCTTTTTGAGCTTGATATTCTTATAAAAAATCTTGAGGATTATAGGTCTGCATTATCGGATAACGATACTGACAGGCTTAATAATATTATAAAAACAGGACGAATTTTAAAAGAACGCGATATTTCACTTAACGGAAGCGAAAAACCGCATAAGTTTGGTTAATTAGGAGGAGTTAAGAATTGAAAAAGAATAATTTAACTATGCTTATGGACCTTTATGAAATGACCATGGCAAACGGCATATTCCAAAGTGAAATGAGGGACACTATAACATATTTTGATATGTTCTTTCGCCGAGTTCCCGACAATGGCGGATATGCAGTTATGGCGGGTCTAGAACAGCTGATTGAGTATTTTAACGACCTTTCGTTTGATGAGGACGACATAGAATATCTTCGTTCTTTAAATCTTTTCTGTGAAGAGTTTTTAAGTTATCTTCGTGATTTTAAGTTTGAGTGTGATGTGTGGGCAGTTCCTGAGGGAACGCCGATTTTCCCGATGGAGCCTATCGTTACCGTAAGAGGTCCTGCGATGCAGGCTTTTATGGTCGAGACGATGGTTCTGCTTACAATAAATCACCAGTCGCTTATTGCAACAAAGGCAAACAGAATTTGTTCTGTTGCGGGAAGTCGTCCCGTAATGGAATTCGGCGCACGACGAGCGCACGGCTATGATGCCGCATATTACGGCGCACGTGCGGCGGTTATAGGCGGCTGTCTTGGAACCTCTAATGTTAAAACCGCAAAGGATTTCGGCGTTATTGCTTCGGGTACAATGGCTCACAGCTGGGTTCAGCTTTACCCCGACGAATATACCGCATTTAAAACCTATGCTGAAAGATATCCCGACAGCTGTACTCTTCTTATCGACACCTTTAATGTTTTAAAATCGGGTCTTCCAAATGCTATTAAGTGCTTTGATGAGGTGCTAAAGCCTATGGGCTTCAGACCCAAGGGAGTCAGAATTGATAGCGGAGATATTGCGTATCTTTCCAAGAAAATCCGCAAGAAGCTTGATGAGGCGGGCTATCCCGACTGCGCAGTGGTTGTTTCCAACTCTCTTGATGAGCATCTTATTAAAGAGCTTGATACTCAGGGGGCGCAGATTAACAGCTTTGGCGTGGGTGAGCGTCTTATTACCGCATCGAGCGAAGCTGTTTTCGGCGGAGTTTATAAGCTTGCCGCTGTAGAGTTGCCCGACGGCACAACAGTTCCAAAGATTAAAATCAGCGAAAATATTGCAAAAATTACCCTGCCGGGAGTTAAAATTCCGTGGCGTCTTTATGACAAGGAGACCGGTAAGGCGCTTGCTGATGTTATTTGCTTAAATCACGAAAAAATCGACGACACAAAGCCCTATGAGATTTTCGACCCCGTATATACCTGGAAAAGAAAAACGGTTACCGACTTTGTTGCAAAGAAGCTTCAGATTAAAATTATGGAAAAAGGTAAACAGGTGTACATCTCGCCCTCTGTCAAAGAAATTTCGGCATACAGAAAGAAATGTGTCGACAATTTGTGGGATGAGGTTAAGCGTTTTGAAAATCCTCACGCATACTATGTTGACCTATCTCAAGAGCTTTGGGATTTAAGAAAGCAGCTTCTTGACCAAAAATCTAAAGGAGAGTAAAAATGAAAAAGCTTTTAAGTGTTTCAATCTGCCTCTTGTTAGTTATAAGCCTTTCGGCTTGCGGAGGAAACGGGAACGATGTATCCTCGGACAATAGCGAAAAGGATACTATCGAGCAGACGGTACGCAAGGGAAAGCTTGATATTTGTGAGTACGGTCTCGGCTCGGACATCGAGGCGGTTAAGGATTATTATAAACAGCTTGCCGACAATTACGAAGAGATAACCGAAGAACACGACACCGAGGGTTGCAATCACGACCACACCTCCGACCCCGATTTTGCTTATTATGAGCTTTCAAAGAAAAAGGATTACACCGTAATAGAGACGGCAGATGTCCGTTTTTACTACACCAAAAACACCGAGGACGGAATTACCGCAATCGCATCCGATAGCGCGGTTTTCGGCTTTACCCCTGCCGTTACAACCAAATATGAAGTTGAGGATGCAATAGATGCTTCGGGCAAAACCGTAAATGCAAATGAGGATGACCTCAAGCTTTTGGCGATGCCGAGCGATTCAGTTATAATACTTCGGTATACCTTTGATGAATATCAGCTTGATTTCTATTTCTATGAAAACTCTTTAATCACCACCGTTATTCTCGACAGAGAAAAGTGGGGAATATAATAAGAGTAAAGCCGTCTCCCAAAAAGAGACGGCTATTTTATAGAGGTTTGTTTTTAACAACACCGACAAAATAACGATATAACATAACAAGTCCTGCGCTAAGCAGAGCGCCGCCGATTATATCGGAAATCCAGTGAACGCCCGAAACAATTCTGCCTATTACCATAAAGGCGGTGAAAGCGGCAAGAAGAAAAGTAACAAATTGCCCAAGCGGTTTGCTCTTTATGCGGGATTTTAACTGCATTATTGCGGTCGGCATAACACACATGACAAGTAGGGTGGTTGACGATGGGTAGGACACCTCAAGGTATCCGTTTATTAATATCGGTCGGTAGTTTACGGTATAGATTTCAAAAAGGATATATACCGCGATAGTTATAATATAGAAGACACCCAAAACCAGTATGCTGTGGTCGACATTTAAAAGTTTTTTTCGCTTAATCCATTGTGCAAGTCCAAGCAAGGTGAAACCAAACGCAAATACGATAGGTACTAATCCTAACCAGTCGGTTATGATATAAAGGGTCATATTCACGCCGGTTAGATTATGAATGAGTTGATTAATCGCAGAGAAACCGACCGATGAGCCTAAAGGACCGATGGCTTTGACCTGAATTCTTTGAACAAGTACAGTCCATAAAACAAACAAGGTAAGCAAAGATAACGAAATATAAAGATGTTTTTTGGATTTTTTCATTTTTGTTCTCCTTAGTGCTTTTTGACACAACACATTTTAAAGGAAAACATAAATGATGACAAGCAACGAGGCGTCACATTTGCGACACTTTTAGTATCATTGCTTTTTTATAAGTATTAAAACCTTTATTACTAAGAATATAAGCAAAAAGACCGCGGCGTAGGGTTGAAGACTGATGACAAAAAGAATGGCTGCAAGGGTGTTGAGCAGTAGTGATATTTTGCTTTTGGTAAACACCCAAAATCTTTGATTAGAGTTTTGCAGAGCCAGGGTTAAAATTCCGTATAGTATAAGCGCAATTACGACAATATAATATGCTGCTCTTAAATATGGTGATATTTCGGAGAGGGATAAAAGAGAAACTTCCAAGATTATATCGTTTACTTTTTGAGCGAAAAAAGGCAAGAAGAAAAGAAAGACTGCAGAAATGTCAAGAAGACCGAAAACAAGGTCGCGAAAATGGCTGGTTTTTTGTTTGCTGTCCTCTTCGGCGATTGCCAGCAGTTGGTCTCCCGACAGCAGCTCGTCAACCGTTATTGAAAAAAGTTTTGCGAGTTGCTTTAGAGACGCTATGTTTGGATAGCCTCTGCCCGATTCCCATTTAGAAACGGCAGTCCGCGAAACATAAAGAGCCTTTGCCAGTTCTTCCTGTGTAAGCCCTTTTTGACGTCGCAGTTCTTGTAATTTTTTGTTAAATTCCATAATATAGCTCTTCTCCAAAAAAGTAGTACCTGTTTAATAAATTATACTTCAATATGAGGTGAAAATCAAGATTGCGTATGGTTGAGTTATGCCTTTTTCTGTGGTATAATACTAAAATAAAAGGGAGGTCGTTTTATGATTAGGGTTATGTTCGTCTGCCACGGCAATATATGCCGAAGTCCGATGGCGGAATTTATATTTAAAGAGCTTGTTATAAATAAGGGGCTTGAAGATATGTTTTCGGTCGCTTCTTCGGCTGTGAGCTTTGAGGAAATAGGCAATCCCGTTTATCCGCCCGCAAGGGAAAGACTTTTAAAAGAGGGCATTTCGTGTGAGGGCAAAAGGGCGCAGCATTTTGAGACGAGTGACTATTATGAAAACGATTATATCTGCGTTATGGACAACAGTAATATGCGAAATATTCTAAGGATTACTGAGGGTGAAAATGATGGCAGAATAAGGCTACTTCTTGAATATGCAGGGGAAAACCGTTCGGTTTCTGACCCGTGGTATTCGGGAGATTTCGACACCGCATACAACGACATCCTTAAAGGCTGCAAGGGGCTACTTGAGCATATAATAAAAAATGAGCTGTGATAACACGGCTCATTTTTTGTTTCTATTATTCTTTTTGGGTAGCCCCTGTGCGATTTTCGGAAAGGGCTGGTCGGTGTCTGAGGTGGGCTGAATTTCGTAGGTTCCATATTTATTAATAAGGTCGAAGGATGTGTCGGGGTATTTAGAATAATCTGACGATGACGGTGTTGATTTGTCTTTTTTCATAGCAAAACCTCCCGTCATAGTGTTTACGGAGATAAGGTGCTTTATTCTTTTACAAAATCTATAAGGCGGTCGCCATTTTTACCCAGACTTATTCCAATCCATACCTTTACATAGGTGTTTATATATGCAGCATCGGTAAGAGATACAATCCCAAGTTGGTCGAATTTTCCCACGCTTGCATAGGAAATTCCGCTTGGAGCGTTAACCGCAAATACTGGTATATTCTCCTTTTGTGCCTTTTTGCAGAAATCGGCAAGGAGAGGGCTGTCGGTGCAAAGGGTACCCGAATGGTACGGACGCATAATAATCGCATTTACACCGCCGAGAGAATAGCTATAGCTGTCGGCAGGGTGAGGGTCGATTACGAGAATACCCGGATGCTCTGAAAGGGTGAAGCTTAGAGGTTTTAAAAAATATTCTCGCGAGAATTTTACAAACTCACCCTCTGTATTAATTATGCCATAGCGGCAGTCGGTGAGGCAGTTAAGTCTATCGGAGCGTTCTGCAAAGGATACGACAGAGTGGGGTCTAAAAAAGGAGATTTCTCCGTTTTGTTCTCGCCAAGGGATTATAACGCCGTTGTTTTGCTTATTGGCTATAAGCTTTATTGCGGCGGAAAAATGCGACTGTCCGTCAGACCTAGGGTCTTCAAGGGGATAGTTGCTTGATACCATAACTATTGGAATAGAGGCAGAGCCGAATGCAAACAAAAGGGCAGATGCCGAAAACTGAAGAGTATCGGTTCCGTGGGTTACGATAATTCCGTCGAAGCCGTTATTTATGTTTTCGCGTATGGTTTTTATAAGCAAATTAATTTTTTCGGCGGTTATGTTTTCGCTTAGAATGGTGTAGGGCTCTAAAAAAGAAAACTCGACCTCGTTGCCGTAATATTTTCGGTATTCTTCTATGAGAAGATATTTCGTGCTTTGGTCGGGAGAAATTTCCATATTATTTACACGGCTGCCAATGGTGCCGCCAGTAAATATCACCAAAATTTTCATATTCTATCAACCTCTTTAGATTAAAAAACAAATTGCACAAGAAGCATATAGCAGACGGTAGAGCCTGCGATTGAAAGGAGCATCTGCCGCTTTAACAAATGAAGCAAAACCGCAACAGCGATTGCTATAAACTCAGGAAGAAAACCCGAACTGTTTTGAAAGCTTATGTCTTTTAGACAGTATACAACAAGCATTCCAAAAATGGCGGCGGGCAGAGCCTTGCCTAAATATTGTATGTATTTTGGGGTTGGTTTATTGCTTTTAAAAATGATGAAGGGTAAAAACCTTGTTGCCATTGTTCCAAGAGCGCAAATGGCGATGGTTATAATCTGTTGGGTAAATGTCATTATAGCCCACCGTCCTGTTCTATAGGCTTTTTAAGAAATGTTAAAAACAACACGATGTATATCATTGTGGGTATTAAAAAAGAGGATTTACCGAAAATAACAAGACAAGCGGCAGAGCAAAGAACACCTATAAGCGAGGAATAATGCTTCTTTTCTTTAAGCCACTGTTCAAGAAAGATTACAACAAACAGCGCCGTCATAACGAATTCGAGCCCATCGGTGTTGAAACTTATAAAAGAACCGAGAATTCCGCCGATTGTTGCCCCTAAGACCCAGTAAAAATGGTTTAGCAGTGTGACAAAAAACATAAACCAGCCCTTGTCGACATTTTGGGGAATCTCGCTAGAGCAATTAATTGAAAAGCTTTCATCACACATACCAAATATCAGATATGGCTTTTTAATGCCAGTTCCCTTATATTTTTCAAACATCGAAATTCCGTAAAAAAGGTGACGGGCTTGAATAATAAGGGTCATAACAAGTGTTTGAAGGGGCGCAAAGGCGCCAAGCAACAGACTTACGGCAACAAACTCCAGTGAGCCGCCGAAGATTGTAAGCGCCATAAGCATAGGGTATAGAAAACTGAACCCTGATACGCGCATATAAACTCCATAGGATATGCCTAAAAACAAGAATCCTGCAAGAATTGGCAGGGTTTTTGGAAAGGCGCATTTAAAGGCGGATTTTAAAACGCTTATTCTTTGGGGGATAGCCGATGGGGGATAATTTGACATTTACAGTTCTCCTGATATATTTGAAATTTGACTTGATAACTTTTATAAAATATGATATAAATATATTGTGATTTATGGGCCTGTAGCGCAGCTGGGAGCGCACCACATTCGCATTGTGGGGGTCGGGAGTTCGAATCTCCTCAGGTCCACCAATCGAGAGACATCACCAGAAAAAACGGCTTGCCGGGGCAAGTCGTTTTTTGTTTTTAACAAATTTATTTATCTAAATTTTTATAATATGAAACCGCAAGTTCGTCGCAACGCTCATTTTCGGGATGACCTGCGTGGCCCTTAACCCAACAAAACTCGACCTCGTGGAGTTGGAGGAGAGGCAGAAGCTGCTCCCAAAGGTCAACATTAAGGGCGGGCTTTTTATCAGCCTTTCGCCAACCGTTTGACTTCCATGAATATACCCATTTTTTGAGTATGGCGTCGCATACATACTTTGAATCGGTCGTGAGTTTTACCTTGCAGGGTTCTTTAAGTGCCGAGAGGGCTTTTATAACGGCGGTTAATTCCATTCGGTTGTTGGTGGTCTCGGGCTCGCCACCAGAGAACTCCTTTTCTCGCCCCTCAAAACGCAGAACAGCCCCCCAGCCGCCAGGACCCGGGTTACCCGAACAGGCGCCGTCTGTGAAAATTTCTACAAATTTTTTCATATTTTAATACCTTCTATAGCTTCCGATAACCTTACCGAGAATTGAGGGATTTTCGGGGTAAATCGGGTCGAAATCGGGATTTTCGGGCATAAAGATAATCTGGCCGTTATTAATTACAAGGCGTTTAACGGTAGCCTCGTCTCCGTCCATACCTATTATTATATCACCGTTTTTGGCGATGGCGTCCTTATCGGCGATAACAAGGTCGCCGTCAAGTATGCCCACATCCTTCATACTATAGCCAACCACCCGAAGCGCAAAGAGCCCATCAGAGCTTCCTGCGGCATAGGGTATATAGTCTTCAAATTCTTCAACCGCAAGAATTGGCTGACCTGCGGTAACCCTGCCGATAACGGGCACCTGAGCCGTTAAGGCTGCGCCAGCGATACGGATAGAGCGTGAAAAACGGGGGTCGCGGTCAATATAACCGTTTTCCTCAAGCGCACCTAGTATTGCGTGCACAGTTGAGGTTGATTTTATACCCGTATCTTTGCATATTTCGCGCACAGAGGGTGGGACTCCGCCCTCAAGAGCCTTGACCAGAAAATTGTAAACCTTAAGCTGTTTTTCGGTTAGTGTAGGTCTTGACAAAAAGACTCCTCCAATCGAACAAATATTCTTTTTTAAATTGTATCACAAAACAGACAACATTTCAACTATTTTATATAACAAACATTTGACATCGTAAAGACAATTAAGTATAATGTTTTATTGTGATAAGGAGAGGATTGTATGGATGTTAAATGGCAAGAATATGAGAAAAAACAAGCTGACCTGAAAAAGCATTTTAAAAGGCAATATTTAAAGGTTCTATCTATATTTTTTGCTTATAACATTGTTGCCGACCTGGTAATCTATTTTATTAGCGACCTTATAGCACCTATGGGCTTTGTGGCTTTTATAATCAGCACAGGTTTATCTCTTTACATAATGCTTAAATCTATTGCAGGACTTAAAAACATAAAATTAAATCAGGAAAGGCTTCTCCAACAGGAAGCTCCTGTTGGAAAAATAAGAATATAAAGGAAAACACAGTGAAATCAAATATTTTTAAAAAATTATATGCTCCCGTCGATATGACGGTAGGCACACCGTGGAAAAGCATATTATGGTTCACACTACCTATGATAATAGGTAATATTGCGCAACAGATGTACAGCACGGTTGACAGTATTGTTGTAGGAAGATATATCGGTGACAATGCTCTTGCCGCTGTAGGAAGCTCGACGCCAATACTAAATATGCTTCTTGTGCTTTTTATAGGCATATCAGCAGGTGCTAATGTTATGGTATCGCAGTATTTTGGAGCAAAAAACCGCGAAAGCCTATCATACACAATAGGAAATGCAATAACGGTTACGGCGGTTGCTTGTTTGCTGCTTATTGCTGTTGCTGCCCCGTTAATCAGACCTTTTTTGGAACTTTTAAACACACCCGACAGTATAATAGACAGCTGTGCGGATTATCTTATGATATCTCTTGTTGGTATGGCAGGAATGGGATATTATAATATACTAAGCGGCATACTCAGGGGTCTTGGCGACTCCTTTTCTGCCCTTGTTTATCTGCTTGTCGCAACCGTTATAAATATTGTGCTTGATATATTTTTTGTTGCATCTTTAAACATGGGTGTCGGCGGAGTTGCACTTGCAACGGTTATTGCACAATTTATCTCATCGATTTTGTGCGTTATCAAGCTTTCTTCTATGCGCGAGAATTTTGATTTCGGCTTTAAATACATGAAACCTGTTGGTAAATTCGTTAAAACCATTGTGAGAATAGGATTGCCTGCGGGCTTGACTCAGGCAATATTCTCTTCGGCGATGATTGTTGTACAGTCACTTACAAACCAATTTGGTGAGCAGTTTATTGCCGCGAATGTTGTTGTGATGAGGGTTGACGGATTTGCAATGATGCCAAACTTCTCGTTTGGAACGGCTATGACAACCTATGCCGGTCAAAATGTTGGAGCAGGAAAGTATGACAGGGTTATCAAGGGCGCAAAGCAAGGCGCACTTATGGCGGTTATGTGCTCTGCATTTATCACCCTTGTTATATTGGTGCTTGGAAAATATATTATGTCGATATTTACCGAAACAACCGCACTGGTAGAATTAAGCTATTATATTATGACAATTCTTGCAGTTGGTTATATAGCGGTTGCAATCACTCAAAGTCTTTCGGGTGTTATGCGCGGCGCGGGTGATACAATGACCCCAATGTGGATTTCGCTTATAACGACAGTTGTAATTCGCGTACCCTTGGCATACGGAATATCCTACATTACCAGAACAGCGGAGCTTCCGATAGGACGCTTTGAATGTATTCCCGTATCCTTGCTTTGTTCGTGGGTTATGGGCTCGGTAATTACCTTTGTTTTCTATAAAATAGGCAAATGGAAAAATAAAGCAATTAAATAAAATTAAAGCTCATTTTGGATTTCTCCAAAATGAGCTTTTTATTTTTGCATAAAATATATTTATATTTTTTTAAGCTCACTTATAACATCTTTTATAAGAGATGTTATGCTTAAATCGTTTACGCCAACGATAAAATTATCACATTGGTTTATCGGAATAAGAAGTTTTTTCGCTTTGCTTCTTCCCACTGCAGCAGCCATCTTTTCTGTTACTTCGCCAAGAAGAGCATCTGTAATAACTATTCCGATAGGGCCAATTATAACATCACAGTTTTTACTGCAGACTACTACCGAGTTTTCACCTGTTGCGCCTGCATCGGCACCAGCTTTCAGCATAGCTGAGGTTGAAAGACTGTTTGTGCCAACAGCAATAATTTCAGCATCGAGCTTGGCTTCGCGAATGCCCTCTATAATAAATTTACCTATGCGGCCGCCCTGACCGTCTATTACAAGAATTCTAATCATATCTTCACCATATATGCTTATTTTATAACAAAGGAAACTCCAACAATCTCAGGACCGGCATTTGCCGCAATAGCCGCGCCTATTTGATATGAATCTGAAGGCGGGTATCCGACAAGTTTTGTCATAGCTGTGGCCATTTCATCCGAAAAACTGGAATCGTTTCCGTATATTATATAGTATGGAAGGGATTTATCAATTTCCTCTGCTACTTGCTCAGAAATTGCAGGGATAATAGCGGAATCTCCTCTAACTTTGGATACGGTTTCAATATTTTTGTCGAAAAGCCTCATTATTGGGCGTACACCCAAAATTTCGCCGACAAACGCTGCAGCAGAGGGTATTCTTCCGGATTTTTTTGCATATTTAAGTGTGTAAAGGCCAAAATAGGCTACGGTTTTATTAAGGCGTTCGCGCAGAAATTTTACGATTTCCTTTGCATCGCACCCTTTATTAACCATTTTTGCGGCTTCAACTACCGCTGTGCCATAGCATAGGGAATATGTCTTAGAATCAATACAATATATATTGAATTTACCGGCAGCATCGGGGTTGTCCTCAAAAAACTGGTCTTTTGCCATAACAGAATTATAATAGGTCGACGAGCCCTCGCTATTAATTCCGACATATATAACATCTGTGTATCCCTGTTCAAATAATTCGCCGAAGAGTTCGCCGAATTCAAATGAGGTTATCTGAGAGGTGAGGGGGATTTCGTCTTTTGCTTCCATCATCTCATAAAATTTTGAATTATCAAAATCAATACGGCTGGTGTAGGATTCTCCGCTAAGTGCGATTTTAAAGGGGAGAATTTCTATATCGTACAGGTCTTCGTTTTTATAAGAAATGTCGCTTCCCGAATCTGTAACGATTTTGATTTTTGGCATTTTAAGGTTTTTCTCCTTTCGAAAGAAAAGAAACGAATGTTTTCTAATTACATTTTAGTATACAATATATATGCCCGTTTTTCAACTCTTTTTTCTTTCTATCTGTTTTACAAGATACTTTCCAACCTCACACATATGTCTTGCGGCAGAAAGAATAAGCTCGTCAGGGAATTTATTGAAATAATGTCCGGATTCAAATGTTAAATCGCCCTCATATCCTATTTCTGCGAGCGCATCTGTAATGGCGTGAAAATCTATTTTAGATGTGAAAGGCATTGTATGAAGGTCGGATATAAAATCATTATCGTGGACATGAAGGCCAAATAGACGTTCTTTGCCCAAAGCTTTAATAAATGCGTCTGTTTCAATGCCGACAAGTGCAGTGTGCCCTAAATCGAGGCAACCTTTAAAGTGTTCGCTATTTAACATATCAACATATTCGCAAAACTCTTCAGGTGTGGAGCAAACGCTTTTTACAATATTGTTTTTAATTGTATTTCGTTGCCACATATTTTCGGTTAGAATACGAATACCGAATTTTTTAGCATAGGGTATAAGTGCGCTATAAAAATGTAAATTTTCCTCTTTTAAAAACTTGGCATTCTCAACATAGTCTAAATATTTAAGAGGATGAATCACTATGTTTTTCGCCCCCAATATAGAGGCAATCTCCATAGCTTTTATAATGTTATTAAACTCTAAAGAGCCTTCTTCAATTTTTTTGTGAGAGTAGAAAGGCGCGTGCGACTGATTGCAAACAATACCTATACTATCAGCAAATGAGCGAAGATTGTTAGCCTTTTGGATATAATCATTATCCATAAAATACTCATTAAAAATATTTGAGGTTTTTCCGTATAGGGTTATATCATAAGCGTCAAAACCTGCATCGTGAAGCAGTTGAATTGTTTCTCTAATTCCAAAACGGTATATTAATTTGTCGGTATGCATAGAAACTAACAAAATTATCATCCCCTACAAAAGTGTAAAAATATTATACCAAACTTTTCCGTTGCTTGCAACCGACAAACGCTTGAAATTGTAGCCTCGGTATGCTAAAATTAAAATATGGTAAATTATGTTAAGGAGAGATTGGTTTGAGTTTTAAGATATTAGAATATGATACATATTTAAGGCCTTTTGAAGCGGATATAAAGCTTCGTTACAACTTATATAAAAATAAAAAGCAAACTCTTCTTTCTTCAGGACAGACCCTTTGTGATTTTGCAAATGCACACAAATATTTCGGCTTTCACAAGGCTAATGGCGGTTGGTATTATCGCGAGTGGGCGCCGGGTGCCGATGCAGTTTATATTATGGGAGATATGAACGGTTGGAACAAAACTTCTCTTCCGCTTAATAGGCTTAATAATGGCGTTTGGGAGATTTTTTTATCGGGTGATAATACCCTTTACGGCGGTTGCAAGGTAAAAACGGTGGTGGAAAAGAACGGAGAGCTTTTTGAGAGAATTCCTCTTTATGCACGCCGAGTTGTGCAAGACCCTGTTACATATGTGTGGACGGCAGAAATTTTGGACGAAAAGCCGTATAAATGGAAAAAACGCTCGTTCACACCGAATAAAAATCTATTTATTTATGAATGCCATATCGGTATGGCTCAAGAAAAGGCAGAGGTGGGAACTTTCAATGAGTTTACCGATAATATACTGCCTAAAATAAAGGAACTGGGTTATACCGCCATTCAGATTATGGCTATTATGGAGCATCCTTACTATGGCTCTTTTGGATATCAGGTTTCGTCCTTTTTTGCGGTTTCATCACGCTTTGGTATGCCCGAAGACCTTAAAAGGCTTATTGACACGGCTCACGGTATGGGAATAGCGGTGCTCCTTGATGTGATACATTCTCATGCTGTAAAAAATACAGAAGAGGGAATAAACCGCTTTGACGGAACCGATTTTCAGTTTTTCCATCTTGGCGATAGGGGAGAACATCCCGCTTGGGATACCAAGCTGTTTAATTACGATAAAAACGAGGTTATTCACTTTCTTCTTTCGAATCTCAAATTTTGGCTTGAAGAATATCACTTTGACGGCTTCCGTTTTGACGGAGTAACCTCGATGATATACCGCGACCACGGTCTTGGCTCTGCCTTTACCGATTACGGAAAATATTTCTCTCTTAACACCGATGTTGAGGCAATAACCTATCTTCAACTTGCCAACGAACTTATACGCGAGGTAAATCCAAAGGCGATAACCATTGCCGAGGATATGTCGGCAATGCCGGGTATGTGTCTGCCGATTGAGGAGGGCGGTATCGGATTTGATTACCGTCTTTCTATGGGAATTCCTGACATGTGGATAAAACTTCTTAAAAACTGTCGCGATGAAGACTGGAATATGTTTTATTTGTGGCATGAACTCACTAGCAGAAGACCAAAGGAAAAGTATATAGGTTATGCTGAATCTCACGACCAGGCTCTTGTTGGCGATAAAACAATAATGTTCTGGCTTTGCGATGCAGAGATGTATACTAATATGTCAAAATCTACTCCAAGCCTTGTTATCGACCGAGGCATTGCTCTTCATAAAATGATAAGACTTATAACTATAAGCCTTGCGGGAGAGGGCTATCTCAATTTTATGGGTAACGAATTTGGCCACCCTGAATGGATAGATTTCCCGCGCGAGGGTAACGGTTGGAGTTATCATTATTGCCGCCGTCAGTGGAGTCTTGCTGACGATGAAAACCTAAAATATGAGTGGCTTAGAGAGTTCGACAAAGCAATGCTCTGTCTTGTTAAAGAGAATAAGCTTTTTAATGTACCGCCTGAAAGTTTGTTTATAGATGATGAGAAAAAGGTTATCGTATTTAAACGTGCAAACGTGATTTTTGTATTTAACTTTCACCCGACCGATTGCTATGACGGATACTTTATAAAAACGGGAGCAGAGGGTAAGTTTACGGTGTGCTTTTCAACCGATAGTGAGATGTACGGGGGCTATAATAGAATACCTAATGCGACATATTCTTCTGATAAAAATGCAAGTGGTAAACGCGGAATAAAAATATATCTTCCGTCAAGAACCGCTCTTTGCATTAAAAAGGAAAAAGAATTATTTAGATATTGAAAAACTGTTTTTTTTGTGCTATAATATCCTCACAACACAAAGCTAGTTAAAAAAGGAGCGTTAAGAATGAAAAAATATTCTTGGAAGGATAAACCTTTAAAATTATATGGTGTTCCCCGGTTTTATGAGACAAATCGCTTTGAAAGACTTCCCGAAGAGGTGTGCGAAAAAGTACCGTCCCTTGAAAAGTTGAGAAGGCGTTGCCCGGGTGCCCGACTCAGATTCAGAACGAACTCTCCTGTTTTTAATGTTTATATAGACTTTGAAAGCATTACTGTTGATGTAGGTATGGCAGTTTATGCCGCCCAATCGGCAAATGTTATGATAGATGGAAAATATGTCGGATTGGTTAAGCCCGTTAAAGGATATGAAATTCCTCACGCGGAGGGTAGTTTTAAAACTACAGGCGAAATGCAGGATATAACAATATTCTTGCCTAGAAACGAGGTTATAACTAACGTTGTTGTTGAGTTTGAAGATGATGCCATTGTTGAAGAACACAAACCTTATAAGTATGAAAAACCAATCATATATTATGGTTCTTCTATTACTGAGGGCGGATGCTGTACAAGGGTTATGAATGCATATAACACACGTCTTTCAATATGGCTTGACACTGATTTTTATAATTTCGGATTTTCAAGCGCTGCAAAAGGGGAATTAGAAGTAGCGGATTACATAAATACCTTTGATATGTCGGTGTTTGTTATGGATTATGACCATAATGCGCCAGATGCAGCCCATCTTGAAAAAACTCACGAGCCGTTTTTCAAAAGAATTCGTGAGGCTAATCCCACACTTCCAATTTTAATTCTTACAAAGCCTGACGCTGAATACGAGTGGGAATATGACCGTCGCAGAGATGTTATTTACCAAACATATCTTAACGCTAAAAACAGCGGAGATGAGAATGTGTATTTCATTGATGGTCAAACCTATTTCGGCACTGAGGATAGGGATATGTGCAGTGTCGATACTTGCCACCCCAATGACCTTGGATTTTATTTTATGGCAAAAACAATATATCCTGTTCTTAAAGAAATATTAGAGAAATAAAACAAAAAACCTGACGGATTACGTCAGGTTTTTGTTTTGGTGGAGATAGTGGGGATCGAACCCATGACCTCTTGAATGCCATTCAAGCGCTCTCCCAGCTGAGCTATACCCCCATAGCAATAGTTAATATATCATAAAACTAAAATAAAATCAACAATTTTTTATTTTTTATAAAAATAATCTTGACTTTGAAAAAAAATGGTATATAATAATCTTGTTGCATTGGGGAATTGTGTAACGGTAGCACGACAGACTCTGACTCTGTTTGTTGGGGTTCGAATCCCTATTCCCCAGCCAGAAAAAAGCACTTGCGGTGGCAAGTGCTTTTTTTAATAAAGGTTGTAGTTGATGAGCAAAACGGCTTTAAATGAGATGTTTGGGTTATCTAAATATTATGGGGTGAGATGTATTGACAAAAAAGTTGTTTTTTGATGCAATAGTAAAGTTTTTAATAGGGGTCATATTGGTTGGAACATTGATATTCCTGCCTGCAGGGACGGTTTTGTTTTTCAACGGATGGCTGTTTATGGGTGTACTTTTCGTTCCGATGTTCATTGCTGGGATTGTGATGCTGATTATAAATCCTGAACTGTTGAAAAAACGCCTTAATGCAAAGGAAAAAGAAAAGGAACAGGGCACTGTTGTAAAATTAAGCGGACTTATGTTCTTGGCGGGATTCGTCGTTGCGGGATTGGGATTTAGATTTAATTGGTATATGCTTCCGCGTTTTGCTGTAATTATCGCAACAGTAGTGTTCCTGCTTTCATATGTTCTTTATGCTGAGGTGCTTAGAGAAAATACATATCTCAGCCGAACGATTGAAGTCCAAGAAAATCAAAAGGTTATTGATAATGGATTATACGGTATTGTAAGGCATCCGATGTATAGTGCGACATTGCTGCTATTTCTTTCTATACCAATAATACTTGGCTCGGTATATTCTTTTATAATTTTTCTTGCGTATCCGTTTATAATCGTTAAAAGAATTAAAAGCGAGGAGAAGTTTCTTGAAAAAGAGCTTGTGGGATATAGCGAATATAAGAAAAAGGTAAAATTTCGTCTAATCCCTTTCGTTTGGTGAGAAAGTACGGATTTTTTAAGTTCGATATTGTTATAAATAAAAATCGTCCAAACCCGCATTATTAATGGGTTTGGACTTTTGGTGCGGATAACAGGAATCGAACCTGCACCGAGTTGCCCCGACTAGAACCTGAATCTAGCGCGTCTGCCAGTTCCGCCATATCCGCATATATGTGTTAAATATACTGCTCTATTATTTTTACACGGCAAGAGCAACCGACACAGATAGCCTTTCAGATAAATCTTACATTCGGCTTAAATCCGTGAAAAACATTATACAATTTAAGATTAGCTTTGTCAAGTATGAACTTAACACAATATAGTTGTTTTATAAATAAAAAACACGGTCTTGTAAAAATAATGGGAAAATAGTATACTTATTTTATAATAGTTCAGTGGGGGGCGCAAATGAAGAAAATACAGATGGCGATGTCGGGCGGAGTTGACAGTTCGGTTGCGGCGGCATTGCTTAAAGAGCAAGGGCATAATATTAAGGGTGCAACCCTCCGTCTTTACGAAACCGACAAGATATCTCCTGAGGTATTTGCTGCAAAGCAGGTTTGTGACGTTCTTAATATTGAACACGATGTTTACGATATGAGGGAAGAGTTTAGAAGAGAGGTTATATGCCGTTTTTCTGATGAATATTCCTTGGGTCTAACACCAAATCCATGTATCGAATGTAATAAATATATAAAATTTGGTGCGCTGCTTGAAAAAGCCCTTGATAACGGGTGCGATTATGTTGCTACGGGGCACTATTCGAGAATAGAATTCGATGGGCCAAGCGGAAGATATCTTTTGTGCCGTCCTGACGACCGCAAAAAAGACCAGACCTATGTGTTGTGGCAATTATCTCAGCATCAGCTTTCTCACATTCTTATGCCTCTTTCTTCAATCACAAAGGATGAGGTTAGGGGAATTGCAGAAAAGTATGGCTTTATATCGGCAAGGTCGAAAGAAAGCCAGGATATATGCTTTGTACCTGATAAAGATTATGCGGCTTTTTTGCAAAATTTTGAAGGAACGCTATTCCCGAAGGGAAACTATACCGATATATATGGAAATATTTTAGGTCAGCATCTCGGCCATCAGCGCTATACGATAGGTCAGCGAAAGGGACTGGGTATTGCGCTTGGCAAACCTCAGTTTGTTATAAGCAAAAATCCTGAGACCAACGAGGTTGTGCTGGGAGACGAGGAACATCTTTTTAAAAAGAGAATATATTTAAAAGACGTAAATATGATTGCGCAAGAAAATCGTGGCAGGGACATATTATGTACTGCAAAGCTAAGATATAGCGCGAATGATGATAAATGCCGTTTGTGCTTTATTGGTGACGGAGAGGCGGTCTTAGAGTTTGAAAAGCCGCAACGTGCTGCAGCAGCAGGACAGTCGGCGGTGTTTTACGACCGTGACATCGTTTTAGGCGGCGGGAAAATTGTTCGGGGAGAATAGTTATGAAGGAAAGATTTCAAAAGGTTGCAGAAGCGCTTAAAAACAATAATATAGAGTGCATTTATGCAGAAAAAAAGGATGACATTCCAGATATTGTAAAAGGTCTTGTTGAAAAGGGTGCCACCGTTTCCTGCGGGGGCTCGGTCAGTTTGTCGGAATGTGGCGTTATGGAGCTTCTTAAAAGCGGATATTATAACTTTCTCGACCGCTCTGCCGAGGGACTTTCACGCGAGGATATAACCGAAATTTACAGAAAAACCTTTTCGGCGGACGCCTTTTTCACATCGGCAAACGCCGTGACTGAAAACGGAGAGCTTATTAACGTTGATGGAAACGGTAACCGCGTTGCCGCTATAACCTACGGTCCCGATAGAGTGATTGTTATTGTGGGTGCAAATAAAATTGTTTCAGATGTTGCCGAGGGTGTTAAAAGGGTAAAAACGGTTGCGGCACCCAAAAATGCCGAGCGTCTTAATATAAACACCCCTTGCCGAACACTTGGACACTGTATATGTGTCGAAGGCACACTTGCTGAGGGCTGTAAAAACGATGCAAGAATGTGCGCGTTCTATTCGGTGACAGGCCGTCAAAGAAATAAGGACAGAATAAAGCTTATACTTTGTGCAGACAATCTCGGTTATTAATATGCTTCACCCCACATATATTTTTATGTGGGGTGAATTTTTATGAAAAAAATACTTATTTTTCTTGTTACTGTCGCAGTTTTACTATCCTCTGCCGTTCCTGTTTCGGCAGCTACTGTAAGTATGGAATATGATGCTACAGATTTAGATATTCCTCTTGAAGAGAATGTTCAGGCATCGGCTGGTATAGGTGAGAGACTTGAACTTAACGTAAAATCGGCAATACTTATGGAATTCAACACGGGCAAGGTGCTTTACGAGGCTAACTCTGATGAGAAGCTTGCTCCTGCTTCAATTACCAAAATTATGACTCTCATATTGGTTATGGAGGCTATTGACAGCGGCAAGCTTAAGCTTGAAGACCAGATTACCGCGTCTGAGCATGCCGCAAGCCTTGGCGGCTCGCAGATATGGCTTGAGCCAAACGAGGTTATGACCGTCGACGAGCTTCTTCGCGCAACGGTTATTGCTTCGGCAAACGATGCTACCGTAGCGTTGGCTGAAGCGGTTGCAGGAACTGAAGAAAGCTTTGTTGCCATGATGAATGAAAAGGCTAAAGAGCTTGGAATGAACAACACCAATTTTATAAACAGCTATGGACTTGATGCTGACGGGCATTTAACCACAGCCCACGATGTTGCTCTTATGTCTGCTGAACTTATCAAGCACGACCTTATTAAAAACTATACAACCGTTTGGAGCGACAGTCTTAGAGGCGGAGAGTCAGAGCTTGTAAACACCAATAAACTAATAAGATATTATGACGGCGCTTTTGGACTTAAAACAGGAACAACATCGAAAGCGGGCTCCTGCCTTGCGGCCACGGCGCAAAGAGACGGAATGACCCTTATTGCCGTAGTGCTCGGCGCACCGACGAGTAATGACCGTTTTGGCGGCGCGAAAAAGCTTCTTGATTATGGCTTTGCAAACTATTCATATACATCTATAAAAGCAGATACCAAAGATTTTACAAATATCCCCGTTAAAAAAGGCACGGTTAGAGAGATAGTACCTACCGTCAAAGAAGAGTTTTCTGCACTTCTTAAGAAAGGTGAGGAAAGCGGCATCACCCAAAAGTTCGAGCTCGAAACCGAACTTGAGGCACCCGTCAAGGCAGGGGATACTGTCGGATATGTTCATTTATATCTAGGTGAGGAGGAAATCGGTGTTATACCGATAGTTGCCGAAAACGGTTCGGAAAAGCTAACATTTTGGGTTTGCCTTATGAGATTATTCCAAGCACTATTCACTTTGTAAATTTTTGTATAAATATTATAAATTAGTATTGAAAAAAGTTGCAAGTTAGTGTAAAATATAAATAACAAATCCAAAGGAGCAATCACAATGTCACTGAAGTTCAATTATAAATATGCAAGCGGCTTTCTTTGTGAAAACGACCTTGAAGGTTTAAAGCCCCAAATTTATGCCGCTCATGATATGCTACATAATAAAACAGGTCTTGGAAACGACTTTTTAGGCTGGGTAACACTGCCTGACGATTATGACAAGGACGAATTTGCGAGAATTAAGGCGGCTGCCGCAAAAATTATTGACGACACCGATATTTTTATCGTTATAGGAATAGGCGGCTCATATCTCGGCGCACGCGCGGCTATAGAGTTTTTAAAGTCTAACAATTATAATGCGCTACCCAAAAACACGCCAGATATTTATTTTGCAGGAAATACCATAAGCGGTTCTGCCCTTGACGACCTTCTTAAAATCTGTGAGGGCAAGCGTGTCTCGGTTAACATAGTTTCAAAATCAGGGACAACGACAGAACCTGCTATCGCATTCCGCGTTCTTAGAAAATATCTTGAAGAGCGTTATGGCGAAGAGGAGGCAGCAAGAAGAATTTACTGCACTACCGATAAGGCTCGCGGAACTCTTAAACAACTTGCCGACCAGAAGGGCTACGAGTGCTTTGTAATTCCCGACGATGTAGGCGGACGCTTCTCGGTGCTGACTGCTGTAGGACTTCTTCCTATCGCTGTTTGCGGTGCGGATATTGATGCTCTTATGAAGGGCGCAGCTGATGCCGCTAAGGATTATGCTGAAAAGAGTCTTGAGAATAATCCTTGCTATACCTATGCTGCAATCAGGAATGCTTTTTACAGAAAGGGTAAGTCGGTTGAAATGCTCGTATCATACGAGCCTCGATTTACTATGATGGCAGAATGGTTTAAACAGCTATACGGTGAAAGCGAGGGTAAGGATAATAAGGGAATTTTCCCTGCCTCTGCTGTTTTCTCGACCGACCTGCATTCTATGGGACAGTATGTTCAGGACGGAAGCAGAATTCTTTTTGAAACGGTCGTCACAATAGACGAGTGCGGAAACGATATAGTTATCGAAAAGGAAGATAATGACGGCGACGGACTTAACTTCCTTACAGGAAAGCCCCTCTCGTTTGTAAATTCTAAGGCATTTGAGGGAACAATCCTTGCTCATACCGATGGCGCGGTTCCAAATCTTGTTATTTCGGTCGATAAGGCTGATGAAGAAAACCTAGGCAGACTTATCTATTTCTTCGAAAAGGCTTGTGGAATTTCGGGTTATGTACTGGGTGTTAATCCGTTCGACCAACCCGGTGTTGAGAGCTACAAGAAAAATATGTTTGCTCTTCTTGGAAAACCGGGATATGAGGATGCAAAGGCGGCGCTCGAGGCTCGTCTGCAGAAATAAGAAATAACCGCCTCGGCGGTATATATAGAAAAGGAGCGGATAATATGATTAAACTTATTATCGGTAAAAAAGGTTCAGGGAAAACTAAGAAGCTAATTGAAACTGTCAATGCGGCGGCCAAGAACAGTCAAGGCAATGTTGTTTGCATTGAAAAAGGCGATGCGCTTACCTTCAGCGTGGCACGCGAGGTTAGACTTATAGATATAGAGAATTATGGCGTTAAGGGATATGACGAATATTATGCAATGCTCTGCGGAATTGCCGCAAGCAACCATGATGTAACACATATCTTTGGCGATGCAACCCTTAAAATCGGTGGTGGAATCGATGGCCTCGACAAATTCTTTGACAGACTTAAGGGCAGCGACGAAATCGAATATGTTTTCACCATTTCCTGCGACGAGAACGAGCTTCCCGAAGCGGTTCTTAAAATTGCAGAAAAAATGTAACATAGCAGTATAGGGCAGAGGAGTCTGCCCTATATTTTTTGCTAAAAAAGTCTTGACAAAACAAACGGCATTATATATAATGTACTTTGTTACAATTGAGGTGAGATTATGCTTCTTGATTTGAAGCCCCTGTTCGCAGGCAGCAGAGATTCTCTGTCGGTAGATTTTTCGATGGATTTGTCAGAATTAAGTTTCCTTGGCGTCAAACCGTTGAAAGCTCCCGTGGCAATTAGCGGAAAAATTGTCAGCCGCGCAGGTGTTGTCGAATCTCAGCTTAATTGCAAGGTTGAATATACGGCGCCGTGCGACCGTTGTTGCACAGAAACTGTAAAAGAATATAGCTTCGACATTAATCGCACTATCGTACAAAGCCTTGAAAACGAGGAAAATGACGAAATGGTTGTCGTCGAAGATATGAAGCTCGACCTTGAAACCTTCTGTTATGCCGATATTGTGATGTCCTTGCCTACCAAATTTTTATGTAAGGATACCTGTAGGGGACTTTGCTCCACTTGCGGAAAAAATCTCAATGAAGGCGACTGCGGTTGCACTCACACGGAGATTGACCCAAGATTGTCGGCTTTGGCAGACCTTTTAAAAGAATAATCTACCAAACAAAATAATTTAAGGAGGTGCTGAAATGGCAGTACCGAAGAGAAAAACCTCAAAAGCAAGAAGAGACAAAAGACGTAATAATTTATGGAAGCTTACTGCTCCCACCCTTGTAAAGTGCGAACGTTGCGGCGAATATAAAAGACCGCACAGACTTTGCTCCGCTTGCGGATATTACAACGGACGTGAAGTTGTAAAGGTTGAAGACTAATTTATTGGTGATAGAGGAGGAGCAATCCTTCTCTATTTTTTTGTGAGGTGAAACAGTTGGCTGTAAAAATTGAAGGGATAGAAAAGCGTAGCCCTGCCGCGCGTGCGGGGATTAAGTCAGGGGACATTCTGCTTAAAATAAACTCAAACGATATTGTTGATGTGCTTGATTATCGTTTTTATCAAAATGAAACAAAGCTTGAGCTCGAGGTTCTAAGAAGCGGCGATAAGAAAAAAACATTTAAAATTAAAAAGGATGAGTATGCCGAGCTGGGCCTTATTTTCTCCGACTATCTTATGGACGCGCAGCATTCTTGTAAAAACAAGTGTATATTCTGTTTTATAGACCAGCTTCCAAAAGGTCTCCGCGAGAGCCTTTATTTCAAGGACGACGATTCGCGTTTGTCCTTTCTTTTCGGCAATTATATTACCCTCACTAATCTGACCGAGCACGAAATAAACCGTATTATAAAAATGCATATAAGCCCTGTAAACATCTCCGTTCACACTACAAATCCCGAGCTTCGCTGTAGGGTGATGAACAACCGTTTTGCAGGGGATGCCTTGAATATAATCAAAAAATTTGACGATGCGGGAATTAAAATGAACTTTCAGCTTGTCCTTGTTCCCGGATATAACGACGGCAAGGAACTTGAGCGGTCTCTTCTCGACCTCACCGCTTATAAAAACATTGAGTGTGTGGCATCTGTGCCCGTTGGGCTAACCCGTTATCGTGACGGTTTGGCTGAAATAAAGCCATTTGATAAAAATACTGCTGCAAATGTTATTGATATCACCGATAGGATAGGGGATATTTGTCTAGAAAAATACGGCAACCGTCTTTGCTATGCCGCCGACGAGTTCTATCTTAAAGCAGAACGAGAAATCCCCGACGCTTCCCATTATGGTGATTTTCCTCAGCTTGATAATGGTGTTGGAATGTGGGCGTTATTTAATAAAGAGGCATCTGATGCGCTGGAATATATAGCACCGCCAGATAGCAAAAGGGAAATATCCTGTGTTACAGGTGTTGCCGCCTCACCGCTTATCAAGGCAACTGTTGACAAAGCGATGGAAAAATGGCATAATTTAGAGTGTAAGGTCTTCGAGGTCAAGAACAATTTCTTTGGTGATAAAATCACCGTGGCAGGTCTTGTAACCGGCGGAGATATAATAAATCAGTTAAAAGGACAACCCCTGGGTGACGAATTGTTAATACCCTCGTCGATGCTTCGGTTTGAGCGCGACCTGTTTTTAGACGATGTCTCGGTCGAGAGGCTTGCAAGTGAGCTGGGGGTTAAGGTCCGTATTATTGAGCCTGACGGCGCTTCGCTTATTGAGGCGCTGTCTACAGAGAACAGAGAGGAAAACTATGGCTAAACCTATTGTTGCGGTGGTCGGCCGTCCAAATGTCGGCAAATCGACCCTTTTCAACAAATTAATAGGAAAACGTATGTCAATTGTCGACGATACTCCCGGTGTAACCCGTGATAGAATATACGGAGAGGCAGAGTGGTGCGCCCACAAAATGCTGCTTATCGACACGGGTGGCATTGAACAGGGAACAGATGATGTAATTCTGGCAGGTATGCGCTCTCAGGCAGAGCTTGCTATAGATATGGCAAATGCCATAATTTTTGTCGTCGATGTAAAAAGCGGAGTTACCGCGTCGGACGCTGATGTGGCGGCGCTTCTGCAAAAAAGCGGAAAACCGATTATCCTTTGTGTTAACAAATGTGATAATATCGGCGATTTACCTCTCGAATTTTATGAGTTTTATAATTTAGGTCTTGGCGACCCCGTTGCAGTATCTTCGGTTCACGGACACGGAACGGGAGACCTGCTTGACGAGGTTATAAAGCATCTTCCGGAGTATGATGAAGAGGAAGAGGGAAGCGAAATTATTAACGTTGCCGTCATCGGAAAGCCGAATGCCGGAAAGTCTTCCCTTATAAATGCCATTTCGGGCGAAGAAAGAGCAATTGTTTCGGATATTGCAGGAACAACGCGCGACGCTATTGATACTATGGTTGAAAATGAATTTGGAAAATTCAATTTCACCGATACGGCTGGACTTAGAAGAAAGTCCAAGGTTGATGACCGTCTTGAAAAATACAGTGTGCTTCGAGCCAAAATGGCAATCGAGCGAAGCGATGTTTGCGTTATAATGCTCGACGGTACCGACGGATTCACCGAGCAGGATTCGAAGGTTGCGGGTCTTGCGCTCGAACAAGGCAAAGCCTGTATAATTGCCGTAAACAAGTGGGATATTGTCGAAAAGGACGGCAGAACAATGGACTCCTACCGAAAAAGTCTTATGAAGGATTTTTCGTTTATGTCCTTTGCGCCTATAATCTTTATTTCTGCAAAAACCGGTCAGCGACTCGACCGCCTTTTCGAGCTTATAAAATACGTGCACGCTCAAAACACAATGAGAATATCGACAGGAAAGCTTAACGATATTCTTGCCGATGCAACCGCACGCGTACAACCACCGACAGACAAGGGCAAAAGGCTTAAAATATTCTATATCACACAGGCATCAACCAAGCCACCAACCTTTGTTTGCTTCTGCAACAGAGCAGAGCTTTTCCACTTTTCATATCAGAGATATCTTGAAAACCAGATACGCTCGACCTTTGGCCTTGAGGGAACTCCAATCCGTTTTGTTATAAGAGAAAGAGGAGACAAATAACTTGAACGCATCTAATGTTTTAATTGCAATAGGGGTTATAGCGTTTGCCTATTTAATAGGCTCGGTTAATTTCGCCGTAATTTTTTCAAGCCTTTTTACTGGTCGTGACGTGCGAAAATCTGGTAGCGGTAATGCGGGGACAACCAATGTATTAAGAACTGCAGGAAAACTACCCGCAATTCTGACCTTTGTTTTCGATGCTTTAAAAGGCTTTGTGGCTTGCTTTGCCGGAAAAGCGGTTTTTGCTTATTTGTTTTTGCAAAGCGGGAATATACTGTTCACAGAAATTTTTGGCGCATATGTATGTTGCCTTGCCGTTATGCTCGGTCATATATATCCTATCTTCTTTGGCTTTAAGGGCGGAAAGGCGGTGGCTTGCAGCGTAGGTACCTTTGCTGTTTGTTGCCCGATTGCAATAATTTTGGGTCTTTGCGTTTTTGCCCTGTCTTTAATTTTCTCAAAAATTGTTTCTTTGAGCTCACTGCTTGCGACCGTAACCGTCGTTTCGGTTGCTATAGTATACATAATTACCACGGCTCAACAAAGCTATATGATTCTGCCTGTAATTGTAATGTCTATATTTGCAGGCGTAATAGTTTTTGTAAAGCATAAGGATAACATAGTTCGTCTTATAAACGGAAGCGAAAAGAAAATTTCAGCAAAGAAATAGGTGTTATATGAAGAAAATAACTGTTTTAGGCGCTGGAGGCTGGGGTCTAGCCCTTGCTATCACTCTTGACAACAATAATCATAGCGTAACCGTATGGTCGCCCTTTGAGGACGAGGTTAGCACACTTTTAAAACACCGTGAAAACCAAAAGCTTTTAAAGGATGTACATATACCTGAAAGTATAAAAATCACAACCGACATATCCTTAGCAGAGGGAAGCGACATAACAGTTATCGCAACCCCGTCTTTTGCTGTGGGCGAAACGGCAAAAAAACTTGCATCAGTTAAAAACCACGGCATAGTGGTCAACGTTGCAAAGGGCTTTCAGAAGGAAACGGGCAGACGTCTTTCGGAGGTTATAAAACAGGAACTGCCACAAAGTGATGTAACCGTCTTGTCGGGACCCTCTCACGCAGAGGAGGTCGCAAGACAGGTGCCTACGATGCTTACGGTAGCAGGTGAAAATAAGAATGCTCTCAAAACCGTTCAAGAGGCATTTTCTAACGAGTTTCTCCGCGTTTACACCAATTCCGATATTATTGGAGTTGAGCTTGGTGGCGCACTCAAAAATATAATTGCCGTTGCGGCCGGTGTTTGTGACGGAATGGGACTTGGCGACAATTCAAAAGCCGCCCTTATAACGAGAGGCCTTGCCGAGATGACACGGCTTGGTAAAAAAATGGGGGCTAAGACAGCAACCTTTTCTGGCCTTACGGGAATGGGAGACCTTATAGTAACCTGCACCTCAAAGCACAGCCGAAACAACCGTTTTGGAAATCTTGTAGGAAGCGGAACAAGCGTTAACGAGGCTCTTGAAACTGTTGGTACGGTTGAGGGATATTTCGCTTGTGAAACGGCATATACTCTAGCAAAAAGCCTCGGTGTGTCTATGCCTATAACAGAGCTTTGTTATCAGCTTCTCTTTGAAGAATATCCCGCAAAAGATATAATAAAAACCCTGATGACAAGGCCATTCAGGGAAGAATAAAAAAGCAAAAACCGCAAGCGCAAGCTTGCGGTTTTAAGTTATTGCTTTTGCTGTCCGAAATTAGATAGCTCTTACAACCTTGCCTGAACGAAGGCAACGGGTGCAGACATTGATTCGACGGGGTGTGCCGTTAACGATGGCCTTAACCTTAACAACGTTCGGCTTCCAAGTTCTGTTGGTTCTTCTGTGAGAGTGAGAAACCTTAATGCCGAAAGCAATTTCCTTACTGCAGATATCACACTTTGCCATGGACACTGCACCTCCTATAATTTATTCAATAGCAAATGATATAATAACAGAAAACTCTCAATTTTGCAAGTCTTTTTTGAAAAAAATTATATATTTATTGTAAAAGCGGAAAATTTGTGTTAAAATATCGAAAATAGGAGTTGATTTCACTTGATAAAATTGGCCGTTTTCGATATGGATGGAACTATCTGTAACACCATTGACGATTTGGCAGCAGCAACAAATTATACTCTGTCGGTTTTGGGATATCCGCTTCACACTACCGATGAATATAAATATTTTGTAGGGAATGGAATTGCCAAGCTTCTTGAGCGTTCACTTCCCGAAGGGAATTCATCGGCAGAAGAAGTAAAAGAGGCAAGAGAAATTTTCTTAAGTTACTATAAGGAGCACTTTGCTGATAAAACTGTTGCGTACGATGGTATAATACCGCTTTTAAAGGCTCTTAAAATGGCGGGTATACATACGGCGGTTTGCACAAACAAGGCACATGAGATGGCAAAGGTTATAGATAGCAAACTGTTTTACGATCTTTTCGATATTGTTATCGGTCAAAGCGATGAGTATCCTCTAAAACCTGACCCTACAAGCCTTTTTAACATAATGAAAAACTTTGGGGCAAAGCCCCAAGAAACTGTGTTTATAGGCGATTCTGACGTAGATATGCGAACCGCGAAAAACGGCAAGGCAATACCAATCGGTGTAACTTGGGGCTTTCGCACAGCCGACGAGCTAAATACAAACGGAGCAGAGCACCTGGCTCATACTCCGTCTGATATATTAAATATAATAAACAATATAAATGATGAGGTGTAACCTATGAAAAGGGAAAACTATCTTTCGTGGGACGAATATTTTATGGGTATTGCCGAGCTTTCGGCTAAACGCAGTAAAGACCCATCTACTCAGGTCGGAGCCTGCATTGTCAGCACCGACAATAAAATTCTTTCGGTTGGCTATAATGGTATGCCAAAAGCCTGTTCAGACGATGAGTTTCCGTGGGATAGACAGGGCTCAAACCTCGAAACTAAATATTTCTTTGTCTGCCATGCCGAGCTTAACGCTATTCTCAACTTCCGCGGAGGAACATTAGAGGGAAGCCGTCTTTATGCAACCCTTTTCCCGTGTAACGAGTGCGCTAAGGCAATAATTCAGGCAGGAATTAAAGAAATTATATACAGCTGTGATAAATATGCCTCGACCGACTCTGTGCTTGCATCAAAAATGATGTTCAAGGCAGCCGGTGTAAAGCTCACACCCTACAGCTCGTCGGGTAAAGATATCAGCATCAGCCTTTAAATCCAAAAAGCTCTTCGGCAAACCAAACTCTTTCGACCTTAAAGGTTTTGCCGTTAAGATAGTTAAGCGGACCGGCATCGGTTTTAAAATTAAAGGTCAGCTTATACGAATAGAGTGCTTGTCTTGAAAAACCAAGCTTCTTGTCAAAGGACAGCTTGCCATACTTTCCGTCTCCCAAAAGAGGATGACCTATAGATGCCATATGCGCCCTTATCTGATGGGTTCTGCCTGTCAGCAGGTCGACCTCGATAAGAGACAGCTGATTTTTGGTGGCGAGTAGACGGTAACGGGTTTTTATCGTAAGGGCGCCGTCTTCACGGCTGTCTTTAAGATATACCTTGTTTTTACTTTCATTCTTCTGAAGAAATCCTTCTAAGGTAGCTTCTTTTTTGGTGGGAATTCCGTGAACAACGGCAAGATATTGCTTGTCTATTTCTCTGGTTTTTATCTTCTCGCAAATAATTCTGAGGGCTTCGGCATTTTTTACCGCGATAACTATGCCGCCCGTGCCTCTGTCTATTCGGTTTGCAAGGGACGGCTTAAAGCATTGATCGTCCTCAGGGTTATATTCGCCCTTATCGTAAAGATAGTGCTGAATTCTTCCTATAAGCGTGTCGGTATATTCTTTATCGTCAGGGTGAACGAGCACACCTTGCTTTTTATCAACAAGAATAATGTTGTCATCCTCATAAACAATATCAAGCTTTAAAGGCGCGGACAAAAAATCGTATTTAGGTTCAGGCTTTTGGAAGAATTCGTCCTTTATCCAAGCCTCTACAATATCACCCTCACAAAGACGTGTTGAAATTTCAGCACGCTTTTTATTAACCTTTATGTGCTTTGTTCTTATAAACTTATACATAAGTGGTTGTGGCAGAGCAGGCATAGCCTTCACGATGAATTTATCAAGGCGCTTGCCCGCGTCGTTTTTGCCGACTGTAAATGTCTTCATATAATACGCTCCGTATTTCGAGATTAATATAAATATATCATAAATTACAATAAATTTAAAGGGGTAACTTTTTTGAGCGAAAATATTCATGCGGGTCACCGCGAGCGACTTAAGAAAACTATACTTTCAACCGATATTATGGATAAAATTCCTGAAGTAAAGCTTCTTGAAATGCTTCTGTTTTACGGAATACCGCAAAAGGATACGGCACCGATTGCATATGAGCTTATAAAGACTTTTGGAAGCTTCTCGGGTGTTTTAGAGGCAGATATAGATGCTATTGTGAAAATCAAAGGAATGACCAGAAATGCCGCAAGTCTTATAAAGCTTATGAAACCGGTTTGCAGGGAATATGTTTTAAGCCGATATCATTCAAAGGAAACCCTTAAAAGCTATGATGATATTGGCGACTATATTCTAACGCGGTATTTTGGCGTAAGCCGTGAAAATTTTTCACTTTTATGTCTTAACCGCCTTGGAAAGATTATTTCTTTCGATGTGCTTATGCGGGGGAGTATTGACTCTGTGGGTGTAAGTACACGAACGGTTATCGAACAGGTTATAAAACACGATGCGGTTGCTGTTGTAATTGCGCATAATCACCCCGGCGGAATAGCAGTACCTTCCGCTCAGGATATAAAAATAACCAAGGAACTTGCGAACATACTGTCGTCTCTGTCGATTAATTTAATTGACCATATAATTGTTGCCGATGACGATTATATATCTATGGCACAGTCGGACGAGTTTAAAGAAATATTTGAGAAATAACAAGAGCCGCGTTTGCGGCTCTTGTTATTTCTTATACCATAAACTTAATTTATGTTTCGGTCTCAACTAAAAAATCATATTGCTGTGCAATGGTGTTCCATGTGACAGCCCCTACAGAGCCTATAGGCTCAAGACCAAAAAGACGCTGAAAGGTTTCAACAGCATTTCTTGTCTGACTGCCGAAATATCCCGTGATGGGAATTTTCGGTATATCGTTATAATAGTCGGCAATAAAGCTTAGATAGGTTTGAAGCTCGGTTACGTCCTGACCTCTCATACCCTCAGACAGAAAATATCCGGGGTAAAGCTTTGCTCTGTTGCCGTAAAACTGCTCGGGAATACTGCTTACCGTATTTCTGTAAACCTCTTGAAGCTTATTCCAGGTTTCCTGACCGACCTCTCCGTTATCGTTAAGTCCGTAAAACTGTTGAAAGGCGCTAACCGCGTCGGCTGTCGTCTGGTCGTAAATGCCGTTTAGAGGAATAATGTTAAAAACTCCGTTGAAATAGGCAATAACATCAAGATAATACTGTATAAGACGCACGGGCGTTCCGACCGAGCCAATCCTCAGCACACTCTCATAGGGCACCTGAGCTTCCTGTAAGGTGACCCCCTCGGAAATTAGGTCGGAAAGGCTTTTAACACCGGTGTAATATTGTTTTATTCTATACCAGGTTGCCTTATCAACTATTCCCGTAACCGGAAGATTGAAAATTTCCTGAAAGGCTCGGACCGCCTCCTCGGTTGCCGTATCAAAAACCCCGTTGGGTCTAGGTATTATGGGGATAGCGGGATAGTTGCGCGCGATTCTGTTAAGTTCATCTTGAATAATCTCTATGTTGTTTCCCGCATCACCTAGCTGAAGAGGCGTTCCGGGATAGGATTCGCCGATGTTCTCTACCGGCGCGTTCATAATAATATTTATATCCTCTCCGTAATAGTTCTGTAAAATTTGATAGGGTGAAAGTCCCGAGTTTGCAAGGTCGACTGTGCCCCATTGACTTAAACCTGCACAGGTTGAGGTTGTGCCGTTGCAAAACTGTGTAAATAGAGGGTTAACCGTCCCCTGACGCACAACATAATCGTTAAACAGCTCGTCAACAATAACACTTATATTTTCAAAAATATCTCTCCCGTCAACATATGCCTGGTCAAATCGGGTGGTGTTTGTAATATCAAAGTCATAACCTCTCGATGGGTACCACTCGGTATATATTCGGTTAAGCGCATAGGTCGTAATTGCATAAATATTTGCTCTGATGGCGTTTTCAGGCCAGTTTGGATATATTTCGCTTGACGCTACATTTTTAACATAGTCGGCAAACGGTACTGTAACATTAGGCGCGTTCTGGTCGGGAGCGCCCAAATGTACAGTTATAGTTTCGGGTATCTGCTGGTTGGCATTTTCAGGCATAAAGCTTATCCCCCTTAAAGCGTATAATCGTCAAAACCGTCTATTATTATCGGACGGTTTTTTTCAATTTCGGTTGTAACGGGAAGCAGGTTAACATTTTGTATCGAGGTAACCGAATCAAATACGGCAACATTATAGTTAAGGGTTTCGATAAATCCGTCGGCTATGGTTCTTATATTATAGTATGCATAGGGTCTCTCAGACGGCTCGGGAGACTCGGCATAAACCGAGGACGGAGCCGCAAGCTCTATAATAGGTGTTTTTCCGCTTCTGTCGGTGACAACCTCGTCGAGAACGACGGCATTCTCAATGTCGCCGGTGAAAATTGTAACACGCGCACCCTCTACAGGGTAAAGACCTCTGACCGATGTAACATTAACTATAAGATATCCCTTTCCTGCCATTTGCGGATTGTTTGGCACGCTTTCTATAGGTGTCCTTTCGGGCACAGTCGGGGAAGCGACTGGAGGCTCAACAATATTTTGAACAGGAATGGCTGCCGCCTTCATTGCCCTCATTTCATTTATGTATTTTTCAAAAACAGATTGGTCCATAAGATATCTCCTTTCTCTTTTTATATCTTATGCTCACTTTGACGGAATAGTTACCTGATATATGCAAATACTACCAAAGGGTGAAAAACTTTTATGAATCAGGATTACGGAAGGTTTTCTGCCGTGTTAGAAGAAAATATAAAATTAATAGAGGATATATTTAAGGGTGATAGCATACTGAGAAAACGGAAAATAAGCTTTTGCTCAGGATACAAGGGCTGTCTTTTTTATTTTGATGGTATGGTTAATGTCTCTATGATTAACGAGTCGGTGGTGCGGCCTCTTATAATGTCTAAGGACAGTCTTAGGGACCGCCCTGTTGCCGAATGGGTCGGCTACGAGCTCCTTTTTGCAAGCGAAATAGTTCTAACTGAAAAGGTCGAGGATACTGTCAACTCTATGCTGTATGGAGATACTCTTCTTCTTTTAGAGGGGAGTTCCACGGCCATCACTATAAATACTAAGGGTTGGCGCACCAGAGGCATAAGTGAGCCTGAGAACGAAAGGGTGATTCAGGGTTCGCGCGAGGGATTTGATGAGGCAGCGATGTTCAATCTTTCTATGATTCGCCGACGTCTTTTAACCCCCGATTTTTGTGCCGAGCTCACCCGTATAGGCCGTCGTACAAACACTATCGTGTTTATATGCTATTTAAAATCTTTGGTAAATCGAAATACTTTAAGGGAGCTTAAAAAACGTCTTTCAAAAATAAATATCGATTCTGTGCTCGATTCGCAGTATATTACCGAGCATATCCGAGATAGTAACAGCTCGGTTTTTAAGACAATTGGAAGTACCGAACGACCCGATGTCGTTGCTGCCCGTCTTCTCGAGGGCAGAATAGCCTTGGTTGTTGACACAACACCCGTAGTAATAACCTTACCTTATCTTTTTTCGGAGAATTTTCAGTCGGACGAAGATTATTTTATAAACTATAAGCTTGCGTCTGCAGGGCGTATTATGCGAATATTTTGCTTTTTTCTTGCAATAAGCGTACCCGCCATGTATGTCGCCCTTACCACATTTCATTTCGAATTTTTGCCCACCGCCTTTGCTTTGACCGTTTCGGTCTCACGCTCAGGTGTTCCTTTTTCAACCCTTGCGGAGTGTGTAATTCTGACAGTCATTTTCGAGATACTTCGCGAAACCGCCATCCGTATGCCCCAAAGCGTCGGTCAGGCGCTGAGTATTGTCGGTGGTTTGGTGGTGGGTCAGGCGGCAGTAGAGGCAAAAATCGTGAGTGCACCAATGCTTATTGTTGTTGCCCTTTCAGGTATTTGCGGACTTATGGTGCCCCGTCTTCGCTCGGCAGTATTTTTCGCACGTTTCGGAATTCTTTTTGCGGCAGGCTTTTTTGGTATATACGGTTACCTTTATTCTATTGTTCTTTTCCTTATCTGTGTTTTAAGAATAAAATCCTTTGGAATTGATGCCACCCAGTCACTTAACAGTCCAAGCTTTCAAAGCTTCAAGGATGTATTTATAAGGACAAGCTGGAAAAGAATGATAAAGCGCCCGCCCATTCAGGAAAACGATATTATAAGGAAGAAATAATAATGAAACCAAGCTTTATATTACCCGTTCTGTTTTTGTTTCTTGTTGGCTGTAACGGTATGAGCGACCCTAACGAGCAGTTTATGGTTTCATCTATCGGCTTTATGAGAACAGGGGCAAAGGTTTCTGCGTTTGTTCAGTCGGTAGATGTAAAAGGAGGTGAGCAAAACGGTATCCCCGAAACCTTTGTTGTGAAAGGGGAGGGAGATTCTATAGAAAATGCGGTGAAAAACACCCGTTCAAAGCTTTCAAAAAAGCTTTCTTTAAAGCACACCGAGCTCATCCTTATAAGCGACACGCTCGAAAAGGACGACCTTGAAGAAATTTTAAGCATGTCTGAGGATTTTGATGTTTCCTTGCGCGCAAAAATTGCCTCCTGTAATGATATAGAAAAGCTTCTGAAAAACGACTCTGCATCGTCAGGGCTTGGCCTTATTTCTGTTATAGAGCAGAATGCCGTCTCGGCAGGCTTTGGCGGACACACAGCCCTTTTTGAAATTAAAACCGCCTTTTTGCTCGGGGAGGAGTTTGCCGTAACCTATTTTTCATCGGGTGAGGAGATAGGGATTGAGGGGCTATATTATTATAAAAACGGCATCCCAACCGATATTTTAAATTTCGAGGAAAGCATACGCTATTCCAAGGAAAAGAATTTATATAAAGGGGAATAGCCTTATGACACTAACCGATAACAGACGCTTTATCTCTCTGATAGCTTCGGTGGCAGTCGGAGATTTCGTCTTGCGGATTTCCTTTAGCAACAGCATCACATCAGACCTTGTCGGAATTCTGTCGGCATGCTTATTAAGCGTCTTAGCTGCCGTTTTGCTTAAATCCGCGCTCGATTTTTATAAAAAGAAGAGCTTCAAATATAAACCGCTTTGCTCAGGAATAATTATGCTCTCTTCTGCAGTGCCTCTTGTCTGGACGTCTCTTTCCTCGGCATCAAATCTGTCAAGGTATGCCGAAAATGTTATGTTAAAATCAGGCTCGTCAATACTATATTTTATAAGCATTCTTGTTCTTGCAGTATTTGTAGCGTTTCAGCACAGAAATGTTACGCTAAAGCTCGGGCTTGTACTTTTTCCAATAATTGCAATATTCGTTCTTCTTATGTTCGCCCTCTCTGTTCAGTTTATGAATCTTAAATATATCGTTCCGTATAGTGCGCTTTCGGTAGGTTCTGTTTGGAAGACCTTTAGCGAGAGTGCAGTCTGTCTGTTTTCTGCTTTCATTCCCTCGCTTATTCTTGGGAACACTGCTAAAAAGCGTCATTTTGCTATAGCCTTTGCAATCGCATCAAGTATAATAATCGTCTGCTTTTTAAATACTGCATTAATTTTCGGGGCAGAGCTTTCCTCAACCCTAGAGTATCCGTATTCACAAGCTGTCAGCACGGCGTCCTTTGGACATATCTTCTCTCGTATGGACGGATTTTTATATGCAGTTTGCTTTTTCACAAGCTTTTTAAAAACCGGCGTTTGTTTGCTTTGCGCCATAGAGCTTGTCAAAAGAGCACTAGGCTCAATTTTCTTTCAAAAAAATCAACTTTCCTATTGAAATGTTGAATAATATGTGGTAATATTACATTATAAATCCAGCTTCAAAACAATATGTTTTGTGCAATTTGTCGAAAAATTGCACCGGTTTCTGTAACAGAAAACGGTTTATATATGAAAGGGGCGCTTTTTTTGAAAGACTATAAAGCCAAAAACATCCGAAATGTCGTCTTTGCGGGGCATGCATCTGCAGGAAAAACCTCGCTTACCGAGGCGGCATATTACCTGACAGGCAAGTCTGACAGACTTGGTACTATTGCCGAAGGTAACACAGTAAGCGATTTCGACGCTGAGGAAATCCGCAGAAAATCAAGTGTTTCTGCCGCTGTTGTTCCGTGCGAATGGAAGGATGTTAAGCTAAATATTATCGACACCCCAGGTCAGTTTGATTTTTCGGGCTCTGTAAGTGAGGGATTTCGCGCTGCAGGAAGCTCGGTTATCGTAATTTCAGGAAAAAGCGGAGTTTCGGTAGGTGCTAAAAAGGCATTTGACGCCGCTACAAAAAAAGGAATTGCAAAAATTTTCTTTATAAATAAAATCGACCATGAGCATGCCGATTTCTATAAGGTTTTTGAAGACCTTAAAGCAACCTTCGGTCCTATGGTATGTCCCATTGTCGTTCCTTATGTTGTCGACCATAAGGTTCAGTGTTACATAAATCTCATTGATTATCGCGCTTACGAATATAAGGACGGAAAGGCAACGGTTGTTCCTATGCCCGATATGGGTCATCGTCTTGAAGGACTTCGTACCGCAATAAACGAGGCAGTTGCAGAAACCAGTGAAGAGCTTATGGAAAAATACTTCTCCGGCGAGGAGTTTACCCCCGACGAGCTTATTATGGGTCTTGCAACAGGAGTCCGCCGCGGTGAAATCGCACCGGTATTTTGCGGAAGCGCCGCATCGCTTCAGGCTATTGACCAGCTTCTGAACGGACTTATCTGGCTTGCCCCGTGGGCAGAAACGGTTGCGGGCGAAACAGGTGTCGACAATGACGGAAACGAGGTAACCCTGACCGTCAATGAAGATGCGCAGACTGCCGCCGTTGTTTTCAAAACGGTTGTAGACCCCTTTGTCGGAAAACTTGTATATTTTAAGGTCATAAGCGGTAAGGTCACCTCTGATATGACACTTCTTAATATGCGCACAGGCGCACAGGAAAGAATAGGAAAATTGTATTATGTATGCGGTAAAAAGCAGATAGAAACTGCTTGCGTTTCTGCAGGTGATATAGGTGCCGTTGCTAAGCTTAATGCAACCGGCACAGGAGACACCCTTTGTTCTCCAGCCCGTCCTATTCGTCTTCCCGAAGTCTCTTACGAATTGCCTAACTATAAAATGGCTGTTAGACCTAAAAATAAGGGTGAGGAAGAAAAACTTGCATCAGGTCTTATGCGTCTTTGCGAGGAAGACCCAACAATCTCTCTTAAAAATAACGAAGCTACCGGTGAGCTTATACTTGCGGGTCTTGGCGAACAGCATCTCGACACCGTTGCAAACAAGCTAAAGGCAAAATTCGGTGTAGATGTTGTTTTTGAGGCGCCAAAGGTTGCATATCGCGAAACAATTCGCAAAAAGGCTAAGGCTCAGGGACGACATAAGAAACAGTCGGGCGGTCACGGACAGTTTGGCGACGTTTGGATAGAGTTTGAACCATGGGATTGCGAAGGAATTGAATTTGCTGAAACTATTTTCGGTGGCTCTGTTCCCAAGAACTATTTCCCTGCTGTAGAAAAAGGACTTCAGGAATCGGCTCTTCACGGCGTCCTTGCAGGATATCCAATCGTTGGGGTTAAGGCGACCTTGACCGACGGCTCTTACCACCCTGTTGACTCGTCCGAGCTTGCCTTTAAAACGGCGGCGTCCCTCGCCTATAAGGCGGGAATTCCCGAGGCTAATCCCGTTCTGCTCGAGCCTGTTGTAACCCTTGTTGCAACCCTACCGTCAGATAATTCGGGCGATATTATGGGCGACATTAATAAACGCCGCGGCAGAGTTCTCGGTATGGACCCTGACGGAAAGCTTATGGTAATAACGGCAGAGGTTCCCGAAAGTGAGCTTGCCGATTTCCCGACAGTTCTCCGTTCGGTAACCAGAGGTGTTGGTTCATTCTATACCGAATTTGCAAGATATGAAGAGGTTCCGTCCTCAATTGCTCAGAAAATAATTGCCGAAAGCAAGGCGGAATAAATATTTATATACTATAAAAGTAAAAAGCACTCGATTAAACTGACAAATATCGGGTGCTTTTTATATATTATGAAGTGATTTTGTAAAATAATAAATTAGCAAACGAGAGAAAAAACGAGATAACGAGAGAAAAAACGAGATTATAAAATATAAATTAAAATTTTTAAAAAAAGAGGTTGACAAAGCCGTCACCTTGGGATATAATATCAAAGCATTAACAAATGAAAAAATCGGAGGTTAAGAATTATGTCCACTTTTATGGCAAAACCTGCTGAAGTTCAGCGCAAGTGGTATGTAATCGACGCTGCCGGCAAGCCCCTCGGAAGAACTGCAACCAAGGTTGCTGACCTTCTTCGCGGAAAAGGCAAGCCTGAGTTTACTCCTCATGTCGATTGCGGCGACCATGTTATCGTTATCAATGCAGAAAAAGCAGTTCTCACAGGCAAAAAGCTTGAGAAGAAATTTTACCGTCATCACACAGGCTATATCGGAAGTCTTAAGGAAGTTAAGTATGCAACCCTTATGGCAACAAAGCCCGAAAAGGCTATGGAGCTTGCAGTTAAGGGTATGGTGCCCGATACTAC
>JAGBUC010000029.1 GCA_017630985.1 Clostridia bacterium | reverse complement strand
TTCAAGAAGATATTGCCCCCTAATTGTTTCCATCGCCCGTCTTGATGCGTTAAACTCTACAGGCAGCGTTATAAGCTGGAACAGAAGGGCAAAGGAGAAAAGACCTATGCCGACGAATATAAGCAAATCAAAACTGAGAATAATTCCTAAAAAGAGAGCAATCCATGAAAAAGAAGACCCAAAATTAACTATCGGCACAAGCTTGTTGCGAATAGAGATGGGTGCATATTTTTCGGCATACTGAACAGCGTGACCCGCCTCGTGTGAGGCAACACCGACAGCCGAAACCGTTGCGGCATCGTAGACCGTCTCGGAAAGACGGATAACATTTGTTCTTGGGTCAAAGTGGTCGGTAAGGCTGCCCGAAACACGTTCTATTTTAACGTTGTGAACTCCGTGAGATTCGAGCACTCTTTTTGCCGCCTCGGCTCCTGTCAAATGATTTGCAGTTTTAAATGACGAATATTTAGAAAAGGTTGTTTTAACCTTAATTTGCGCGATAAGTGCAATTATAAAAGCGGGGAGAATGAGAAGCAGATAATAAATATCAAACCCAAAGTAATAGCCGCCGTATCCGTACATAAAAACCCTCCTTTTTAATAATATAGTTAATTAAAAAGGTGAGAATTATACATTAAAACGGAAAAGAACGATATCTCCGTCCTTCATAACATATTCTTTGCCCTCGCTTCGCACAAGACCCTTTTCCTTTGCAGCAAGCATACTGCCACATGCCATAAGGTCGTCATATGCTACGACCTCGGCACGAATGAAGCCGCGCTCGAAATCAGAGTGAATTTTTCCTGCAGCGCCGGGAGCTTTTGTGCCATTGGTTATGGTCCATGCGCGCACCTCAGGCTGACCTGCAGTAAGGTATGATATAAGACCTAAAAGTGAATAACAGGTTTTTATAAGACGGTCAAGGCCCGAAAGCTCTAAGCCTAAATCTGCAAGGAACATTTCTTTTTCTTCCTTTTCAAGCCCCGCTATTTCGGCTTCCATTGAGGCGCAAATCGGAAGGGTTTCTGCCCCCTCAGCCGAGGCGATAGCCTTAACAGCATTATATCTTTCGTTGGTAGCAAGTCCTCCGGAAAAATCGTCCTCACTCATATTGCAAGCATATATTACAGGCTTAAGAGAGAGGAGTGCTGTGGTTGCAAGAACCTCCTCTTCGGTATCGTTTTCGGGCTTTACAGCGCGTGCGGGGATTCCGTTTTCGAGACTTTCTTTAAGTTTTTTCAGGAAATCAACCTCGGTTTGCATTGATTTGTCGCCCTTAAGCGCCTTTGATGCTTTGTCGAGGCGGCGTTCGACCATTTCGATATCTGAAAAAATTAGTTCGAGATTTATGGTTTCTATATCTCTTGCAGGGTCTACCGAGCCTTCAACATGAATAATATCATCATTTTCAAAACAACGGACAACATGAACGATAGCGTCGACCTCGCGTATGTGAGAAAGGAATTTGTTTCCAAGCCCCTCGCCCTTTGAGGCGCCCTTAACAAGACCTGCAATATCAACAAATTCGATAACCGCGGGGGTTACTTTAACAGGGTTATACATTTTTGCAAGCGCGTCAAGTCGTTCATCGGGAACGGCAACCATTCCAACGTTTGGCTCAATTGTACAGAAAGGATAGTTTGCCGATTGTGCACCCGCATCGGTTATAGCATTAAAAAGTGTTGATTTTCCCACATTAGGAAGCCCCACGATACCAAGTTTCATAAATTTTTCCGCCTTTTAGCATTTTATTTCAACTTATATTATATATTCTCTTATAATTTTAATCAAGAAAAATCAAAAAAATCTTTAAAAATTTGCATTTATATTATATAATATAATAAAATGGATGAAAGGCGGTTTCCAAATGCATTCACAATTCACTATTGAACTGTCAAGAATAATTAAAGAATTCTCTCTCGAAATTCTTAATATGCCGTCCGACCCTGATACCATTCTTATAAAAAACAATGATGTTAACAGACCTGGTCTTCAGCTTGGCGGATTTTATGAATATTTCGATAATTCAAGAATACAAATAATAGGCAAGGCAGAACAAAGTTATATAACAAGCTTTGAGAACAAAAAATATAACGAGCGTATAGACAGCTTTTTTAAAGCCGAACCCGCAGCTGTTATCATTTCCCGAAATCTTGAGCTTGAGGGCTTTGCAGAGGCGGCAAAGCGTTACGCTGTACCATTACTTAGAACGGGGGACAACACATCAGAGTTTATGGCGGCGCTTATTGCTTTTCTAAATCTTTGTTTGGCGCCAAGAATTACTCGGCACGGAGTTTTGGTCGAGGTTTATGGCGAAGGAATATTAATTCTTGGTGAAAGCGGAGTAGGAAAAAGCGAAACAGCCATTGAACTTGTAAAACGCGGACACCGTCTTATTGCTGATGATGCGGTTGAAATACGCAAGGTGTCAAATAAATCCTTGGTTGGAGCAGCCCCAAGCAACATCCGTCACTTTATAGAGCTTAGAGGCATAGGCATAATTAACGTAAGCCGTATTTTCGGCGCCGGCGCTGTAAAGCTCACCGAAAAGATAGATTATATTATCAATATTGAGCCTTGGGACAATGAGAAAATATACGACCGTATGGGACTTGAAGAGCAAACAACCGAAATTCTGGGCCTTAACATTCCATCGGTAACCATTCCTGTTAAGCCTGGAAGAAACCTTGCGGTTATTATAGAGGTTGCGGCAATGAACAATCGACAGAAGAAACTTGGCTATAATGCGGCGGCAGACCTTCTTGGAAGGCTTGGTATGGCGGAAGATAAACCCGAAATTGAATACTCTGATATAGAGGTATTTTAGATATAAATATAAAGGAGAATGAATATGTATCGTTTAGGAATTGATTTAGGCGGAACCAACATAGTGGCAGGAGTTGTTGACGAAAATTATAATATTATCGGTAGGGGCAAGGTCAAAACAAACCTTCCTCGCCCTGCAGACAAGATATGTGATTCTATGTCAGAGGCAGCTATTCTGGCTGTTAAGGATGCGGGACTTGAAATGAAGGATATTACAAGCTGTGGAATAGGCACACCCGGTGCTATTGACCATGTTAGGGGCGTCGTAACCTACACTAACAATCTTGCTTTTTATAATGTTGAACTCGCTGATATGATGAAGCAGAGATTAGGTGTTGATTTCTTTATCGAAAATGATGCAAACGCTGCAGCATATGGCGAATATATTGCCGGAGCAGGTGTTGGAACAAAGGATTTTATTGCCGTAACACTCGGCACCGGTATAGGCGGAGGAATAATCATTGATGGCAAACTTTTCACAGGAAGCAATTATGCTGGTGGAGAAATTGGTCATATGGTTATAAACTATAATGGTGTTCCTTGTAATTGTGGACGTATTGGCTGTTATGAGAATTACGGCTCGGCAACAGCGCTTATTAACCAGACAAAGCATGCCATGTGCAAAAACCCTGATTCGGTTATGTGGGAACTTGCAGGTAATGATATAGAGAAGGTTACCGGAAGAACCGCTTTTGACGGTTGGCGCAAAGGTGACAGTGCTGCAACAGAGGTTGTAAAGAGGTATATAAATTATGTTGCAGAGGGAATAGTTAATATTGTTAATATTTTTCAGCCTGAAAAAGTTTGCATAGGCGGAGGAATTTCAAACGAAAAAGAAGCTCTTATTAAACCTATTAACGATACTGTTAAAAGATTTTCTTATACTAGGCATACCGATGCAGAGAACAAAGTATGCGTTGCAAAACTTGGAAACGATGCTGGCATTATAGGTGCGGCATTCCTTGATAAGCTTTATAAGTAATATATTTAGGAGATATTTTATGGCTATACCCGACCTCGAGGTTCTATTTAAGCAACACAAAATTGAATATTGTTTAAACGAAGCCATGTCGGGTCATACCTCTTTTAAAATTGGCGGCAAGGCGGATGTCTTCGTGCGACCGAAAAATGAGGAACAGTTATCTGCCATACTTTTGTTTTTAAGGCAAAACAAAGTTCCCTATTATGTTGTGGGGAACGGTTCTAATCTTTTAGTGTCTGATAAGGGGATAGAGGGTGTTGTTATATCCACCCTTAAGATGAACCAAATATCACTTATATCCGACACTGAAATTTTTGCAGAGGCGGGTGCATCCCTTACAGCAGTTTGTCTTTTCGCGCAAAAAAACTCTCTTTCGGGGCTTGAATTTGCATATGGAATACCGGGCTCTGTGGGCGGGGCGCTTTATATGAATGCAGGGGCATACGGTGGTGAGATGTCACAGGTGGTGGCTGAGGCTTCAAGCTTAGACAACTCGCTTAACACCGTTAAAAGAACAAATGAACAGATGGCTCTTGGATATAGAGAGAGCACATACAGGCAAAACGGAGAGATTATAACAGGAATAACCTTCTCTCTTAAAAAGGGCGACAAAGAGAAGATTGCTAGTGAGATGGAACTTTATATGTCTAAGCGAAAGGCATCGCAACCGCTTGATTTTGGAAGCGCGGGGAGCACATTCAAGAGACCGACAGGCTATTATGCAGCAGCACTTATTGACGAATGCGGTCTTAAGGGGCTGGCTGTTGGAGACGCTATGGTAAGCGAGAAGCATGCGGGTTTTGTTATAAACAAAGGTAATGCATCCTGTAGGGATGTTCAAAACCTTATTGAACAAATTCAAACCGAGGTTGAAAAAAAGCGTGGAGTAAGGCTTGAAACCGAGGTTATCTTCACAGGGAGAAAATGATGGAGCTTATAATTGTTACTGGAATGTCGGGCGCAGGTAAGTCGGTTGCGGTAAATGCGCTTGAGGATATCGGCTATTATTGTGTTGACAATATACCGCCAAGAATAATCCCGTCCTTTGTCGACCTTTCACTGCGCGGAAGCTCAAAGCTTGGAAGAATGGCAATAGTTACCGACATACGCGGAGGCGAGATGTTTCGTGATATAACCGAGGTGCTTTCACTGCTTAATACCGGTGATATTGACCTTAAGGTGCTTTTCCTTGAAACAGGTGACACAGAGCTTGTTAGAAGGTATAAAGAAAACCGCCGAAGCCACCCGCTTTTTGATGAAAACTGTACATCGCTTAAGGAAGCGGTTTCATCCGAGAGGGAAATGCTTGGTGAAATTCGTGCGTTAGCCGACTATATTATTGATACAACACACATATCTGTAACACAGTTAAAGCAAAGAATTGCAGACCTTTTTGCACCTGAAACATCGGGCGCACTTAAAATTCATTGTATGTCATTCGGATTTAAGCACGGCTCGGCTGCCGAGGCAGACCTCGTTTTTGATGTGCGCTGTCTTCCAAACCCTTTTTACGATACGGGGCTTAGAAAGCTTAGCGGTCTTGACAGCGAGATTAAAAATTTTGTTTTAGATAATGATGACGGACGACGCTTTTCCGAAAAACTTCTCGATTTTATAGACTGCGCTGTTCCGCTTTATAAAAAAGAGGGTAAAAGCTCACTGGTAATTGCTTTTGGGTGTACTGGCGGTCAGCACCGGTCGGTCACCTTCGCCGAGCTTATATATGCTCATCTTAAAAACAAAGGCTATAATGTCACGGTTTCTCACCGCGATATGATAAAAAACAGATATAAATAGGAGGAGTTTATGTCCTTCTCGACAGATGTTAAAAACGAGCTTTGTTCGGTTTCCGCTTCGCGTACTGTAGCCGAAGCCGAATGTTATGGAATGCTATTTGGCTGCCGAAGCTTCTCGTTTGATAAAATTTTTTTTCAAACAGGAAACAGAGAAACAGCAGAGCATTTTATAAATCTGCTTCGTCACACCTTTGATATTACCGCCTCGGTCAGTTCGGGCGGAGACAAAAAGCCTACATATAGGGTTTGTATTGAAAGCGATATTGACCGAAAAAGGATTATGTACCGATTAGGATATTCTGTCGACAGCGAGCTTGTTATAAAAACCGATAGGTTTAAAGCCGAGGGTAGTGTGAAGGCTTTTGTAAAGGGCGTTTTTCTTGCTGCAGGAAATGTATCAGACCCTGAAAAAGAATATCGGATAGATTTTTCTTTTAAAACAAGTATAGATGCAGAACAGTTTGTAAATTTGTTATCATCAAAAGGTATAAACTTAAGTATTTGTAAAAGGGATAGCAGATATATTACATATACTAAAAACAGCACAACGGTTGAAGACCTTTTAACCTTTATGGGAGCAGGAACCGAAACCTTAAATCTTATCGGGGTTAAAATTTATAAAAATGTTCGCAACAAGCTTAACAGACAGAACAACTGTGAGACTTCAAACATTCTTAAAACGGCAAATGCCGCATATATTCAGACAAAGGCTATAGAAAAGCTTAAAAATACAGGGAAGCTTGCGGCTTTACCTGAGGAACTTGTTGAGGTGGCAAATCTTCGCCTTCAAAATCCGGAAATGTCTTTATCTGAGCTAAGCCGACTTTCAAAAACCAAGCTTACGCGTTCGGGAATTAATCACCGTATGAAAAAACTGCTTGAAATATCAGACAGTATTAAATAGAACAGAGAGAACGATTATGAGTTTTGTCCATCTTCATCTTCACACCGAATACAGCCTTCTGGACGGTGCATGCCGTATAGAAGAGCTTTGTCGCGCCGTAAAGGAAGCAGGACAAACAAGCGTTGCAATAACCGACCACGGCGTTATGTACGGTGCGGTCGATTTTTATAAAGCGGCAAAGAAAAACGGGGTGAAACCCATAATTGGCTGCGAGGTGTATGTTGCTCCTGACAGTCGTTTTAATAAAGAAAAAACCGCAGGAGGCCGTTATCATCATCTGGTGTTGCTTTGCAAAAATGAGATGGGCTATAAAAATCTTATAAATATGGTCTCAAAGTCCTTTACTGAGGGCTTTTATTCAAAGCCCCGTGTGGACAAGCAGCTGCTTTTAGAAAACCACGAGGGACTTATTGCGCTTTCTGCCTGTCTTGCGGGAGAAATACCGTCGGCGCTTCTTAAATCGGATTACGATGAGGCAAAAAATGCGGCTATTTGGTACCGCGACGTGTTTGGTGAAAACAACTTCTTTTTAGAACTTCAGAATCACGGTATGGACGAGCAGTTGAAAATCAATCCGTTCATAAAACAGATTTCTGCTGAGACACGTATACCCCTTGTTGCAACTAACGATGTGCACTATGTGTCAAAAGAAGATGCAAAAATGCAGAAGGTTTTAATCTGCATACAGACGGGCAAAAAGCTAAACGAGGAAAATCCTTTAACCTTTCCTACCGATGAGTTTTATCTTAAATCTGAAGCCGAAATGGCTGAGCTCTTTCCCGATTGCCCTGAAGCAATAGAAAACACGGCGAAAATTGCCGAAAGATGCAATTTCGATTTTGAATTTGGTAAAATAAAACTACCGGTCTTCGATATCGGCGACAGTGACCATTTTGAGTTTTTCCACCAAATGTGTTTTGACGGGCTTTATAAAATATTCGGTAAAAATCCAAAGCAAGAGTATGTCGACCGTTTAAGTTTCGAGCTTGAAACCATAAACCGTATGGGATATGTCGATTATTTTCTTATTGTTCAGGATTTTGTAAATTATGCAAAACGCTCGGGAATACCCGTAGGTCCGGGAAGAGGCTCGGGTGCGGGAAGCCTTGCGGCATATTGTGTTGGAATTACAGGTATTGACCCGATTAAATATCATCTCTTCTTCGAGAGATTTCTAAATCCCGAAAGGGTTTCGATGCCCGATTTTGATATTGATTTTTGTTATGTTAATCGTCAAAAGGTTATCGATTATGTTATTGAAAAATACGGCGCCGACCGCGTTAGCCAGATAGTAACCTTTGGTACAATGGCGGCAAGAGGCGCAGTGCGCGATGTCGGACGTGTTATGGATTTGCCGTATGCTCTTTGCGATAAGGTTGCAAAGCTTGTTCCGCGCACCCTTGGAATAACTATTGAACGCGCTCTACAAGAGGCGGCAGACCTAAAAGCATTGTATGATTCCGACCCCGCCGTAAAAGAACTTTTAGATATGGCTAAAAGGGTTGAGGGAATGCCAAGACACGCGTCAACCCACGCGGCAGGTGTTGTTATATCCGACCGCGCCGTGTCTCAGTATGTTCCGCTTGCAATAAACGACGAGTCGGTTGTAACACAGTATACAATGACCGCTTTAGATGAGCTGGGTCTTCTTAAAATGGATTTTCTGGGTCTTAGAAACCTGACGGTTATTCGCGACACCGAAAAATATATTCAGAAAAACAATCCCGATTTTTCTATTTCAAAAATATCACTAGATGATAAAGATACTTATAATATGATGTCCGAGGGTCATACTGACGGAGTGTTCCAGTTTGAATCGGACGGAATGAAAAATGTTCTGCGTCAGTTTAAGCCCGAAAAAATTGAAGACTTAACGGCGATACTTTCACTTTACAGACCCGGCCCGATGGATTCTATACCTAAATATATTCATAACCGACACAACCCACAGGATATTGTGTATGCTACGCCTTTGCTTAAAGATATCCTCGATGTAACCTATGGCTGTATTGTTTATCAGGAACAGGTTATGCAGATTTTCAGGACTCTTGCAGGTTATTCGCTTGGCAGAGCTGATATTGTGCGCCGTGCGATGTCAAAGAAAAAGCATGAGGTTATGAAAAGTGAGCGGGAGGCTTTTGTTTACGGACAAAAGGATGAGGACGGAAATATTATAATAAAGGGTTGCGTCAATAATGGAATAAGCGAACAAACTGCGCAAAAAATATTTGACGAAATGTCGGCGTTTAGTTCTTATGCCTTTAATAAATCACACGCTGCCGCATACTCCTTTGTTTCATACCAAACGGCATATTTAAAGTGCCATTATCCGCGTGAATATATGGCGGCGCTTATGACAAGTATGCAGGACGATACCGATAAAATTGCTTTCTATTCGGCCGAGTGCAGAAGAATGGGAATAGAGGTGCTGCCTCCCCATATTAACGAAAGCTTTGAAAACTTTACCCCTGTTCAGAACGGGGTACGCTTTGGACTTTCGGCGATTAAGAACATCGGTGAAAACTTTGTCAGAACGGTAATTTCGGAAAGAGGGCA
>JAGBUC010000028.1 GCA_017630985.1 Clostridia bacterium | reverse complement strand
GGTTATTACCGCCTCTTCTATGGGGCGAAGCCTTAATATATGAAGGGTCAGACCTTTAAGTTCTGATATTAGGCGGTTTCTTTCTTCCTTTGTTATACTATTGACCTTTTTCCTTGGGTCGATTTTACTATTATGTACAACAACAGAAATAAGTCTGTTAGGAAGCAGAGCGTCAAGAGAATTTATAAAATCCTTATTCGGCTCTACAGAAAAGTCGCGAAGTATTCGTTTATCCAAAACATCTGAATCAAGTGCAGGCTTTAAATCGATTTTTATAGTGTAAAGCTCGGGCGATTTATCAACATATGCCGAAGCAGAAAGAACAAGCGGTCCGGTAATTCCAAAATCGGTGAACATCATTTCGCCAAGCTCTGAGAACACGGGCTTCTTCTTTTCCTCGGCAAACAACGACAGTTTTACATTTTTAAGGGAAAGACCGCAAAGCTTTGAACAAAAGCTTTCTTTGGTCATAATAGGTACAAGAGAGGGGCGAAGCTCGGTTACTGTGTGCCCGATGGCTTTAGCCATATCATATCCGTCACCCGTAGAGCCGGTTACAGGATATGATTTTCCTCCTGTTGCAAGAATTATACTATCAAAAAAGAATTCATTATCATTTTCAGTTATGACCGAGCAAGCTACTCTGTCTTCGGTACCGATAGATAATACCCTATTATTAATAAATCTTACGCCACTGTTTTTACAAGACGAAACCAAAGCATCAACGATATCGACCGCCTTGTCTGAGACGGGGAAAACACGGTTTCCGCGCTCGGTTTTAAGGGGCACACCCTGATTTTCAAAAAATGAAATCGTATCTTCTGACGAAAAGGCACTGAAAGCCGAATACATAAAGCGGCTTCCGTGGGGGGTGTTGGCGAGAAAGGTATTAAGGTCGCAGTTGTTGGTTACATTACATCTGCCCTTTCCTGTTATCATAACCTTTCTTGCGGCGCGGGGATTTCTTTCAAAAACGGTAACATCCTTGCCGTTATTTGCGGCGGCATATGCTGCCATAAGTCCCGCGGCGCCACCGCCTATTACTGCAATTTTTTTCTTCATACTATTTACCCTTGAAAATTTTTGCTATTTGTGAATGAAGACGCGCAAGATAGAATTGCGCCATTCTTGATACTGCGGCATCGTATATCGGAAAAACCACATTCGCCGACAAAAGCAAAACTATAGCGGTATATTCCCCGAAATCGCCCATTTCTCCCACGCTGACGCCAAGGAGGGTCGCAACAAAGGCATATGCTGCGATAATTGCCGCATTGAACAAAAGGAATTTAAGCAGATATTCAATCAGTCGGTTTTTTAGCCGTTCGAAAATAGACTTTAAAATCGGGTAATATCCGAAAAAGAGAATATAAAGCATTTTTGCTTCGGGTTCTGCGATAAGTGCAACGATAACGGCAGACGAAAGATATGTTAGGGTTGCCCATTTAATATCGATTTCGATAACTGCAATCATTATAAAAAGACCCGCGACGGCAGGAATTGCGTAAGTAAGGTATGGGAAATATGATATGAGCATAAAGGCCGAGGAAAGCGCCGCAAGCATTGCGCAAAGGGCAATTTTACCTGTGTTTTTCAAAGCATACACCCCAAACTAGCAACAAGAAATAAGGTCGCCGCCCATACATTCACAACAACAGTCAGCGCAGATTAGAGACGAACAGAAATCGCACGAATCGCAAGAACCTCCCATATTGTTGCCGGTTCTGTAGGGGGAGTTGAAGCCACCCGCACCCTGACGCTGCATATTATTTAGCGCCTGACGGTATTCGGGGTTATTCGGGTCCATATTAACCGCCGTCGCAAAGCTTGAATATGCATTATTGTACCAACCTCTTTTATATAGGACCGAACCGCTTAAGAAATACCATTCGGCATCGCGAGAGGTTGTTGGTATATTATCGAGCTCGCGCTGAGCCGCATCAAGCTGATTCGACGCAATAAGGTTTCTGATAGCTGCATATTGCGGATTGGAGGATGTGGTTTTGTAACCGCTACCTGCCGAGCCGCTTCCCTTTCGCATATTCATAATAGAATCATATGCGTCATTGATTTCCTTCATCTTTTCACTTGCCAAATCGGAAAGTGGGTTGTCGGCATAATTATCGGGATGATATTTTCTGGCGAGTGCACGGTAGGCATTTTTAATCTCTTCGTCGGTTGCGTTTTTCGAAACACCTAACACTTCATAAGGGTCTCTCATATTTTTAGCTCCTTTTTAAAAGTATCTTCAAGTCCTAGATATATTAGATTATCAAGAATGTTCTTGAATTTTTTAATATCAATAAGCTCTAAGGCTTTGGCTGCCTCGGCAATAGATATGTTCAAGGTGGGTTTTATAATACCATTTACAAAATCGCTGTCGTTTTTGTAAGACTTAAACGGATTGTATCTTGAAAGTTTTATATCATCATTAAGGTCGACCGCCGCGTCTAAAATATAAATATATCTGCCGATAGAGTAGCCCATTCTTTCAAGGCAACGCTTCTGGACCCGGTCGCCGTTTAGCATAGAGAAAATTTTAGACATACAGATTGCCGTTGGCTCTGCCGCAATATCGATATCGTCGCAGTTATTTGCCTCTAAATCAAGCTGAATTTTAATATAGTCCGAAACAATTTTTTCTATTTCAGGATAGCCTTTTCGAGCTTTTTTATAGGCATAACTGAAAATTGGTTTTAGAAGCCTATAGCCTATTTGCTTTATACCCTTTTCGTCCCTCAAATTATCGACAAGCTTATAATAGTTCAGTATCATTGCCGCTGCGGCGGGCATTTTAAGCTCATCTGTATTTTTAAGGTATGTGCATTTCTTTAAAGGGTTACAGGTGCAGACACCTCGCTTTAAACCACAACAACTATCATTTAGTGACATTGAAAGCAGCGCAAGAAAGGTAAAATCGTAGCTTAGGGTAAAGCGGGCAAAAATGCCATAGCTTTTACCAAGTTCTTTACAAAGGGAACAATATACCGCCTTGTAAAGCTCATACTCTTTTATTCGCATTTCGGGCTTGCACGCCCTAATATAGCCAAACATTCTGCACCACCTTACATATAATATCATTATGCCATCAAGTTTTGGTTAATAATGTGTTAATTTAGCTACAGTATTCTCTTTAAAAACTGTCCCGTATAGGAAGCTTCACATTCCGCAACCTGTTCGGGCGTTCCCTGACAGACGACAGTACCGCCTCTGTCACCGCCCTCGGGGCCTAAATCTATAATATAGTCTGCCGTTTTGATTACATCGAGGTTGTGCTCTATAACAAGGACGGTATTACCCTGTTCTACGAGGCGGTTTAGCACCTCTAAAAGACGGTGAACGTCGGCAGTGTGAAGTCCTGTGGTTGGCTCGTCCAAAATATATATAGTTTTTCCGGTGCCACGCTTTGAGAGTTCTGCCGCAAGCTTGACACGCTGAGCCTCACCGCCCGAAAGGGTTGTTGCGGGCTGACCGATTTTAACATATCCGAGACCTACATCAAAAAGGGTTTTGAGTTTTCGGTGAATTTTAGGAATAGGCTCGAAGAAGTTCATACCCTCTTCAATAGTCATTTCAAGGACATCGTATATGCTTTTTCCTTTATATTTTACACTTAGAGTCTCACGGTTATATCGTGCTCCGCCGCACACCTCACAAGGCACATATACATCGGGTAAGAAGTGCATAGCAATTTTTATTATGCCATCACCCTCGCAAGCCTCACAGCGTCCGCCCTTAACATTAAAGGAGAAACGGCCGGCAGAATATCCCTTTGCCTTTGCATCCTTAGTTGAAGCAAAGAGGTCGCGTATATCGTTGAAAACGCCGATATAGGTGGCAGGATTTGAACGGGGTGTTCTGCCTATAGGAGACTGGCTAATATCAATTACCTTGTCAAGATTATTGATACCCTCGAAGGATTTGAATTTTCCCGGAAAGGTTTTAGCTCGGTTTAGTTTTGCAGCAAGATGCTTATAAATAATATCATTTACAAGCGAGGACTTGCCCGAGCCCGAAACACCCGTAACGCAAACAAACTCGCCAAGCGGAATTTTGACATTTATATTTTTAAGGTTGTGTTCACAAGCACCCTTTACCGCCAAAGTTTTTCCGTTTCCTTTGCGTCGGGAGGAGGGCACCTCTATTTTTCTTCTGCCTAAAAGATAATCAGCCGTGATGGAATTTTCGCAGTTTTTAAGCTCATCGAGAGTTCCCGAAAATACGACATTTCCGCCGTGGATACCCGCACCTGCGCCGATATCGACAATGTAGTCTGACGCGCGCATAGTATCTTCATCGTGCTCGACAACGATAAGAGTGTTGCCTAAATCACGAAGATGCTTAAGAGTTGCAATAAGCTTTTCATTATCGCGCTGGTGAAGGCCGATACTTGGCTCGTCAAGGATATAGAGCACGCCCGTAAGCGCCGAGCCCATTTGGGTTGCAAGTCTGATTCGTTGGCTTTCACCGCCCGAGAGAGTTCCAGCCGAACGGGAAAGAGAAAGATAATCGAGCCCAACGTTTTTAAGGAAATTAAGCCTTGCCTTAACCTCTTTGAGTATCGGCTTGGCAATTTGCTCCTCACGAATTCCAAGCTTTATTTTATCTAAATGGTCGAGTTCTTCGACGATAGACAAATCGCAAAGTTCTTTTATGCTTATTGAGCCGACAGTTACCGCCAGAGATTCGGGACGGAGCCTGGCTCCCTTACAATCGGGGCAGTCGCACTCGTTCATATAGCCTTCGATTTCCTGACGCGCCCAATCGCTTTTAGTTTCTTTAAAGCGGCGCTCAAGGTTGTTGACAACCCCCTCGAAAGTTGCATAATATTTTCCGCCGCCCCAATCAGAATTTCTGTGGAATTCGATTTTAGTATCGCCCGTTCCGTAAAGCACAGCGTTTTTCGCTTCGTCCGGAAGGTCTTTCCAAGGGGTGTTTATATCAAAACCGAAATGCTTCGCAAGGCCCTCATAATACATTGTGGCAAAGGTGCTTGAATTTGGAGACGCCCAGGAATTAACCCCCCAGCCCGATGCCTTTATAGCGCCGTCGAGCAGAGACTTGTCCTCGTCGTTTATAATAAGCCTTGTATCGAGCTTCATAAATACGCCAAGACCGGAACAGGTCTGACAAGCACCGAAAGGAGAGTTGAAGGAGAACATTGCGGGGGTGAGCTCGGGCATACTAATCCCGTGTTCTTCACAAGCGTAAGACTGTGAAAAGCGGAGCTCTTCTCCGCCGATTACATCAATATGAATAATACCGTCAGAAAGCCCTGCGGCAGTTTCTATACTGTCGGACAGACGGCTTCTGATTTCATCCTTAATAACAAGGCGGTCAACAATAATCTCGATGAAATGCTTTTTATTTTTTTCAATTTTTATTTCTTCAGAAAGGTCGTAAACATTTCCGTCAATTCGAACACGCGAAAAGCCTGATTTTTGTGCCGACTGCAGTTCTTTGGTGTGCTCGCCCTTTCTGCCCTTGACAATGGGGGCCAAAACCTGTATTTTTGTTCCCTCATCTAGCGTCATAACTTTATCGACAATTTGGTCGGTTGACTGTTGATTAATTTCTTTTTTACATATAGGACAGTGCGGTGTGCCGGCACGGGCGTAGAGCAGACGGAGATAGTCATATATTTCGGTTACCGTTCCAACGGTTGAACGGGGGTTTTTGGAGGTGGTTTTCTGGTCGATAGAAATTGCGGGAGAAAGACCGTCGATAGACTCGACATTAGGTTTTTCCATAAGACCCAAAAACTGACGGGCATATGAAGACAAGGACTCCATATAACGACGCTGACCCTCGGCATAAATTGTGTCGAAAGCCAATGAAGATTTACCGGAGCCCGAAAGACCCGTGAAAACTATTAACTTGTCGCGCGGGATGGTTAAATTCACATCTTTGAGATTGTGTTCTTTCGCACCCTTTATAACAATTTCGGTTAATGCCACTTAGATATATTCCTCCAAAATAACTATTCATTTTATTTTACCACAAATAATGCATAATAGCAAATAAAAAACTCTGCAGGTGCAGAGTTTTTTATTCTTTAAGCTTTGCAATTCGGTCGCGGAGATAAGCCGCGTGCTCAAACTCGAGCATTTTTGCGGCTTCTCGCATTTCTGCGGTGAGCTTAGCAATAAGCTTGTCCTTTTCCAGACGGCTTAATTTATTTATAGTTTTTTTCCTCGTCATCGGGCTTTGAGGACATCTCAATAATGGCTCGGACATCCTTAATTACCGATTTTGGAGTTATACCGTTTTCGATATTATACGCGTTCTGGATTTCGCGGCGGCGGTTGGTCTCGGTAATGGCGCGCTCCATTGAGGGCGTTACGCTGTCGGCATACATTATAACCTCGCCGTGCTCGTTTCTGGCGGCACGTCCTATCGTCTGGATAAGTGAGGTTTCGCTTCGAAGGAATCCCTCCTTATCGGCATCGAGAATTGCTACAAGTGAGACCTCGGGAATGTCAAGACCCTCGCGAAGCAGATTTATTCCAACAAGGACATCGAACTTTCCAAGCCGCAAATCTCGGATTATTTCCATACGCTCGATTGTGTCTATATCGTAGTGCATATATCGCACCTTTATGCTTAAATCTTCAAGATATTCGGTTAAATCCTCCGCCATTTTTTTGGTGAGCGTTGTAACTAAAACCCTTTCGCCCTTTGCGCTTCTCTCGTTTATTTCTGAGACGAGGTCGTCAATTTGTCCCTCGGTTGACCTTACCGAGATAAGCGGATCGAGAAGTCCTGTCGGGCGGATTACCTGTTCTACAATCTGTTCAGACTTGTCTTTTTCGAACACGCCCGGAGTGGCAGATACAAATACCGCTTGATTTATATGACTATAGAATTCGTCGAAATTAAGGGGACGGTTGTCGTATGCGGAGGGCAGACGGAAACCGTATTCTATAAGATTTTCCTTTCTTGCCCTATCCCCTCCGTACATTCCTCTGACCTGAGGGAGCATAACGTGGGATTCGTCGACAAAGAGGAGAAAATCGTCGGGGAAATAATCGAGTAAGGTGAAGGGTGTGCTTCCCGGAGGACGTCTTGACATAACACGGGAATAGTTTTCAACCCCCTTGCAGGTTCCAATTTCGCGAAGCATTTCTATATCATATTCGGTGCGCTGACGGATTCGCTGAGCCTCTATAAGCTTTTCGTTATCGATAAAATGCTTTACCCTTTCCTCCATCTCGTTTTCAATATCACGAAGGGCATCATTCATTTTATCAGCAGGAACGATGTAATGGGAAGCAGGATATATCGCCGTATGGGTCATAATATTTTTAATTTCGCCCGTTACGGTGTTAATTTCGCAAATGCGCTCTATTTCATCACCAAAAAAGTCAACCCTGAGGGCAAGCTCATAAGAATATGCGGGATAGATTTCGACAACATCTCCCCTGACTCTAAACTTGTTTCGGGTGAAGTTTATATCGTTTCTCTCATACTGTAAATCGACAAGGCGTTTTATAAGCCAATCTCTCGAACGCTCCATACCTGTACGCAAGGAGATTACCATACTTCGATAATCTATCGGGTTACCAAGAGAATATATACAGGAAACCGAAGCCACGATTATAACATCGCGCCTTTCTGACAAGGCACAGGTTGCACTGTGACGAAGCTTGTCGATTTCGTCGTTTATTGCAGAATCCTTTTCAATATAGGTGTCGGTGCCGGGAATATATGCCTCAGGCTGATAATAGTCGTAATAGGACACAAAATATTCAACGGCATTCTCAGGGAAGAATTCACGGAACTCACTGCAAAGCTGTGCGGCAAGGGTCTTGTTGTGAGCGAGAACGAGTGTCGGTCTGTTTACACGCTCTATTATATTAGCCATTGTAAAGGTTTTACCAGAGCCTGTGACACCAAGCAAGGTTTGCTCTTTATCTCCCCTATTTAAGCCCTCTACAAGTTTATCTATTGCTTGTGGCTGGTCGCCAGTTGGCTTATAAGCCGAATGTAAAACAAACTTGTCTGGCACATTCTCGCTCCTTTCCTATTATTTTGTTCTCTAATATTGATTTCTTATATGCTATAATTAATAAATTTGCCGTCGTATAGTGTGAATAATTCGGTGAATCCAATATCGCAAAGATATTTTTTAACTTCATCAAACCCAAAATCAAGGGTTTTTATATC
>JAGBUC010000027.1 GCA_017630985.1 Clostridia bacterium | reverse complement strand
CCTCTCACGGCAATATAGTCCACCTGTCTCGAACAACTGCCCATATTAAAAAATGATCTATTCTAATGAAAATGGCATACAAATCATTATCCAGTTCTGATCTCTTCATTAACTGGTCTGTCCCAAACGCGCCGCGCTGGCAGCGAGCTCTCCAAAGCTCGGCTGACAGCTAAAAGGCGAGCGCGGTTGGCTGACAGACCCCGGATGCTCAGAGGAGAGCAGCCGGCGACTGTCGCTAACCATATGACATTTATGCCAGTGTAATTTTAGAATTAAATTCTGCTATGATGACGTCTCATGGACACTTCACCGTCGATGTTGATCTCATAACCTGTCTTTTCCTTGTCGATAACGAATTCTTTTGCGCGGTCTCCAAAATAGTCAAAATCTGAAAGCATTTCGGGGGTGTCTTTAAGATAAAGAGGCGCCTGTAAATCAAAGTCCTCATAGCCTTGTCCAGCCATAAGAATTTTGCGGATGATTTCGTCTTCCTTTTTAAGAAAATGCACATCACCCGTTGCAACGACCGGTTTGCCGAGCTTATCGGCAATTTCGACAACCTTGCGGTTGAAATCTTTGATTACATCGAGGTTTTTAACCTTTTTGAATTTATTGGGTTTTGGGAGACCCGTCTTTTTATCGACACGGGTGACCTTGCTTTCCCTTACCATAAATTCGTTATTACCGAGGGGCTGAATTTCGAGATAGTCGTAATAACTTGCGATTTCGAGCAGTTCTTCATCGGGCGCGCCGTCGACAATCGCCTTATAAAGCTCGCCCTGTTCACAGGCAGAGCCGATTATAAGCCCGTCGCGGTGCTTATCGAGCAGAGATTTTACGGTTACGGGGCGTTTATAGAAGTTTTCGAGGTGGGCAGACGATACCAATTTATAGAGATTTTTAAGACCCTCAAGGCTTTTTACAAGAATTATCTGATGGTTTACCTTACCCTCTTTATAAAGGGTTGCAAAGTCGTTTCCGTATTTCTGGTCGTTTACGAAATAAGCCTCTACGCCGTATATAACCTTAAAATTACCGCCCGATTTACGAATATCCTTAACGGCAGATGCCGCAGAGGGAAATGCCTGAACGAGGCCGTGGTCGGTAATGGCTACAGCCTTGTGGCCGAGCTTATATGCCCTCTCGACAAGCTGAGCACCCGAGGCAACGGCATCCTTTGAGGACATATTGGTGTGGGCATGAAGCTCGACACGGGCAGGTCCGTCATAGGTTTCCTTTGGCTCGTATTTCTGTACTGTGGCAATAGCCGTAGGTGTTACAACAAAATCCTTCGACCAATCGTCAAATTCATAGTTACCGTTAAGCAAAACCCACGCGCCGTTTTTAAGGGCAGAGAGTTCTCCGATACGGTTATTATCAACGGGGCGCATTTTAACAGCGACGGCATTCGTATGGTCGCTTACGGCAAAGGAAACCCTCTGCTTATCTCCCCTTTTGGTCGGCGCAATTTCTAGGCTAAACACCTCTCCGTAAACAGAAATTTTGCTGTCCTCGGGGGTAACATTTATTATAGGCTTAACATTTTTATCGAGGCGGCTTCCGTAAAAAAGCTTTGCGCTTTCTATGTATATCGGCAAATTGTCCTTTGGAGGATGGTCGTAAACGATAGGCGCCGCTTCCTCTTTTATCTCCGATACAGATTGTTTTTTAGGCTCTATTTTAGGCTTGTCCTCGGCGGGCGGCGCAAGAAGTTCTTCGGTCTTAGTAACACCGGTGAACTCTATTTCTACCACTTTTTGATAGTCGCGCAGCGCTATCGCCTTGAAATTATCGGCAAAGCCGACCGACTCTATCACATCGAGGCCGCCGAACTTAAGCTCTACCGTCACCTTGTCATCAGTTAAGGTATAACCTGCCTTATTGAAATATCCGTTCAGCATTGCGGATTTTCTGCGGATTTCGTTTATAATATCCTCACACGAGCCGACACAGAAGCAGTCGGTCGAGAATTTTATATTAAGCTCTAATTTGTTCAGCTTTAAAGCCTTTGTAATTTGATTTTTTATATCGAGCAACACACTCTTAGAAAGATAGCTTTCGCTCTCAAGAGATACTATAAGGGTTCTGCTTTCGGCATCAAGACTGCAGGACGAAACAAGGGCGCCGTCGATAGATGGGTCCTTTGATATATAGCCTGTAGTATTGCCGAAAACCTCTTTAAAAGTGTGCTGCATTTTATTCTCCGAATTTCATAATTTCTTCATAAAGCTCGTCAAGAAGCCTGTCCTCAGGCACCTTGCGCAATATTTCGCCGCGGCTGAAAAGCAGACCGCAGCCGTTACCGCCCGCAATTCCGAGGTCGGCTTCCCTAGCCTCACCCGGTCCGTTTACGGCGCAGCCCATTATTGCGACGGTCAGGTTTTTATCAATAGAGCTGAAACGCTCTTCCGCCGCCTTTGCAAGACCGATAAGGTCGATGCTTGTTCTGCCACAGGTAGGGCAGGAAACAAATTTTATACCGTCGTTTCTAAGACCTATTGCCTTAAGCAAATCCTTTGCCGCCCTAACCTCTAAAACAGGGTCATCGGTTAATGAAATTCTTATAGTAGAGCCAATTCCTCTAAGCAGAAGACCGCCTATTCCAGCGGCAGATTTTATAACACCCAAACGCTCGGTACCTGCCTCGGTTACACCCAGATGCAGAGGATATCTGCACTTTTCGGCGGCAAGTACATATGCGTCGTACATACGCTTTGTATCGGAAGATTTAAGGGACAGTACAATATCCTCGAAATCGAACTTTTCAAGAAGTGAAATATGATAAAGTCCGCTTTCAACCATAGCCTCGGGTGTGGGTGAGCCGTATTTTGCAAGGATGTTCTTTTCGAGCGAGCCTGAATTTACCCCGATGCGAATTGGGACGCCCGCATTTCTGCAGGCATCGGCAACAAGCTTAACCTTATCGTCAGAGCCGATATTACCGGGGTTTATTCTCACCTTGTCGACCCCTGCGGCAACACTTTCGAGGGCAAGTTTATAATCAAAATGTATGTCGGCGACGACAGGGATTGAAACCTTTTCCTTAATGGCGGAAATAAGGGCAACCGACTGCATATCGGGTACCGACACGCGCACCATCTCACAGCCCGCCTCCTCAAGACGAACCGCCTGTTTCACATTCCCCTCAATATCGTTTGCCTTAACATTAAGCATAGACTGGATTGAAACGGGTGCGCCTCCTCCGATTAAGAGGTTTCCCGCCGAGGTCTGCCTTACAGTATCGTTAGTGTACATTTGCTCACCCCATAATAAGTGAAATTATATCCTTTGCTGTTATAAGCAGCATAAACGCAAGAAGTATTACAAGCCCTATCGTATGAACAAGCCCCTCGTATTTTTGAGGAACGGGACGACGGGTTATAAGCTCGAACAAGATAAAGAGTATTCTTCCGCCGTCGAGGGCAGGAAGAGGAATAAGATTGACAAGCCCTAGGTTTATGGTGATAAGCGCCATAATCGGCAGAATGTCGAAAAGGTTGGTTTTTGCGACCGAGCCTATTGCCGCCGTTATTCCCACAGGGCCCGACATGGCAGAAAGCCCGTATTTGCCTGTTATAAGGTCGATAAGCGAAAACCAGACAACGCGACAGTTTGAAATGGCGGTGTTAAAGGTTTGGGTCATAAACGAAAGGGGCGTTTTTTCTATGCCCTTAACATAAAAATCGACCTCTACATAGGAAATTCCGTCGATTTCGCTTGTTTCGAATTTAACATTCTGAAGCTCTACCTTCTCGCCCTCACGCGCGACCACAAGGTCGACCTCGCCGTTTCTAACCCCCGTAAAAGAATAGCTTAAATCGTAGGTGGTGAAAATTTTTCTCCCGTCGACCGAAAGGATTTTATCCCCCTCGCGAAGTCCGTGCTGAACACTTATGGCGTTTTCCCCGAATTTTGCAATTTCGGTGCTGGCAAATCGTTCGGTCGGGATTAGGGTTATAGCGATTATAACAAGGCCTAAAAGAAGATTGAAGATTGCGCCATTTGCAACGATGAAAAGCCTCTTTAGAGGTCCTTTATTACAAAAGGCACGGCTGTCAGCGCTGGTTTCGTCCTCGCCCTCCATAGCGCAATATCCACCGAGTGGCACAAGGTTTACGGCATAGGTCGTCTCGCCAAGCTTCTTCTTAAAAAGCTTTGGTCCAAATCCGACAGCAAACTCGTTAACCCTCACACCACAGATTTTAGCCGCAATAAAATGGCCGAATTCATGAATTATTATAAGCAGAACAAAAACCAAAACGGCAACTAGATAGGGCCAGACGCTGTTCCATATATCAAGAAAAGAAATAACTATCACCTTTTAAATCAGATTGTTTATATTTTATGCAGTTATCTGCCCTTTTACAACCTCTCTTGCGCGGCGGTCGGCTTCAAAGACATCTTCAAGTGTATAACTTTCGACCGAGGGCTGTTGTTCGGTTGCAAGGGCAACAAGACGCGCAATATCAAGGAATTTAATTTTACCGTCAAGGAAAAGCGCAACCGCCTCTTCATTTGCACCGTTGGCGGCGGCAGGCTTTAAACCGCCCTCTTTAATTGCATCAATACATATTTGAAGACAGCGGAAGGTTTTTAAGTCGGGCTTTTCGAAGGTTAAAGTTCCGACCTCTGTGAGCGATAGCCTGTCACAGCAGATTTTCTCCCTTTCAGGATAGGTTATGGCGTATTCTATCGGAAGACGCATATCGGGGGTTCCCATCTGACCTATAACGGCGCCATCGCAAAGCTCGACCGCAGAGTGAAGAATACTTTGCCTATGGACGACTACCTCGATATCGTCGGGAGAGACACCGAAAAGATGCACCGCCTCGATAACCTCAAGGCCTTTGTTCATTAGGGTTGCCGAATCTATCGTGATTTTACTTCCCATCGACCAATTTGGGTGGTTGAGCGCCTCGGCTACCGTAACATTTTCGAGTTCTTGCTCGGTTTTGCCAAAAAAAGGTCCGCCAGATGCGGTTAAAATAATTTTTGAAAGACTTCCCTCGGGTGTACCCTGAAGCGACTGGAATATAGCCGAGTGCTCACTGTCTACAGGGATTATTTTAACACCTTTTTCCCCTGCCCTTTTATTTACAAGCTCGCCCGCGGTAACAAGGGTTTCCTTGTTTGCAAGGGCAATATTGTTACCTGCCTCGATTGCCGCAAAGGTCGGGCGAAGTCCCGCAATTCCAACAATGGCATTAAGGACGATATCCGCCTTTAAAGCCGCAACCTCGCAAACACCCTTTGTTCCCGAAAGGACCTTGATTTTTGTATCACTAAGGCGTGCAGAAAGCATTATAGCGGCGTCCTCATCGAAGACCGCAACACTTTCCACATTAAATTCTCTAGCCTGTTTTTCAAGCTTTTCTATGCTCTTCCCTGCCGCAAGTGCCCTTACGGTATAGCCGTTTTGTCTTGCGACATCAAGAGCCTGTTCCCCTATAGAGCCTGTTGAGCCTAAAATTACAAGTGTTTTTTTCATATTATATCACCGAAACAAAGGATAAAAACAATGCGAGGGCGGGAGAAACAAGAAGCACCGAATCAAGCCTGTCGAGAACTCCGCCGTGACCCGGCATAATGTTTCCGTAATCTTTAATACCAAAGCTTCGCTTTATAGCCGAGGCAAAAAGGTCGCCAAGCATACCTATCGCGCTAAAAAACGGGGTTGCTATAAGCAGAGCCAAAATGTTTATTTCTTTATTAAGCGCCGCCGCAAAAATAAGGCAGATGACCGCCGTGCCTAAAATCGAGCCTAAAAGTCCTCCTACGGCGCCCTCGATGGTCTTTTTTGGGCTTATTTCGGGGGCGAGCTTATGCTTGCCTACGGCACTTCCTACGAAATATGCAAAAATATCCGAAATGCAGGCGAAGTTGAAAACAAGGAAGAAATAAAGCAGACCTGCCCCGTCGTAATTATTTATAAGCGACTCTAAACAGCAGAAAGCAAAGGAAATAAGGGTTGGCATAGATAGAACCATTGTTATCTGGCGGTCGCCAAAGTTTTTATGGTCAAAAACGATAAAGCCGACCATAACAAAAACATAAATAACCGTGAGGGTCGTGTGGGTTATAAAAATTCCACTATAGATAAAAAGCATTACCGCAGAATATACCATAGCGCAAATAACAGCCCCTCTGTTTTTAACACAGCCGGTATTATTAAGGATTTCAAAGGTTGCAACCGCCGCAAGCAGCGACAGCGCAACAATTCCTACAAGCGAATAAAAGCTGTTGACAAAAAGTATGACAGCAACAAATATTGCAGCAACAACTCCCGAAATTATGCGTGTTTTCAAGGTTTTTCCCCCTTTAATAGCCTTAAACTCCGCCGAAACGGCGGTTGCGCTTATTATAATCATCAATAGCTCTCTCTAAATCGTCTGAGCTAAAGTCGGGCCACAAGACATCAGAAAACCAGAATTCGCTATATGCCGACTGCCAGATTAAGAAATTGGAAAGTCGGTATTCTCCGCTTGGGCGGATAATAAGCTCCGGGTCGGGATATTCTCTTGTGTAGATATGTGACGAGATGGTATCTTCGGTTATTTCCTCGGCAGGTATTGCCTCTCTTACGATATCACGAAGAGCGTGGACGAGCTCGTCCCGTCCGCCGTAGTTTATAGCCATATATACCCGAAGGCCGGTCGCATCCTTAGAGTCGTACTCTGCCTGAGCCATAAGCTTTATTATATCCTCGGGCATACCGCTTCTATCACCTATGAATTTAAGCATAATATTTTCGGATTTAAAATTTGCCGAATCTTTAAGATAGTCTCGGAATATGTTCATAATGGCATCGACCTCTTCTTTGGGGCGGCGCCAATTTTCAGTTGAAAAGGCATAAACTGTTAGATATTTTATACCGATTTTGTTGCAATATCTTGCGATTTCTTTAAACTTTTTAGAGCCTGCCGCGTGTCCTGCCGTTCTCGGAAGAGAGCGTTTTTTCGCCCATCTGCCGTTTCCGTCCATAATAATTGCGATATGTGTGGGAAGCGTGCGGTTTTCTGTTATCTGTTTTTTACGCTTGAAAAAAGACATAAAATCACCCTTTAAAAAACCATCATAGCGCTCGGCTATGATGGCACAATTTGCCGAATTAGATTTCGAGAATTTCCTTCTCTTTTGCGGCTTCAAGAGTATCAACCTCGGCGCAGAATCTGTCGGTTAAGGTTTGGATTTTCTTCTCGCCGTTCTGCTGGTCGTCCTCGGTTATTTCACTATTTTTCTTCATTGTTTTAAGTTTTTCAATGGCATCGCGTCTTACCGAGCGGACGGCAACCTTTCCGTCCTCTGCCATTTTCTTAACCTCTTTAACAAGCTCCTTACGGCGCTCTTCGGTTAGCGGCGGGAAGATAAGGCGGATAACCCGTCCGTCGTTGTTCGGATTGATGCCGATATCGGAAATTTGGATAGCCTTTTCAATAAGCTTTAGGGTTGTGGTATCCCAAGGCTGAATTTGAAGGGTGCGTCCCTCCGGAACAGAGATTGAAGCAATTTGCTGAATGGGGGTAGGCACTCCGTAATAGTCGACCGTAATTCTGTCAAGGACAGAGGGGTTGGCTCTGCCTGCGCGTACGGTTGCAAACTCGCGGTTTACGGAATTTATACATTTATCCATTCTTTCTTCGGTATTTTTAAGCAGGTCTTTCATAAGGGTATCCTCCAAACAATTATTCTACAAGGGTGCCGATGGTCTCTCCAAGCATTGCACGCTTGATATTATCAGGGTCCTTCATACTGAATACGAGGATTTTAATTCCATTGTCCTGACAAAGAGATGCCGCCGTCATATCCATAACATTAAGGCCAAGCGAGAGTACATCGTGATGGGTCAGGCTGTCGAACTTTTTGGCGTCGGGATTTTTCTTGGGGTCGCTGTCGTAAACGCCGTCGACATTTGTAGCCTTGAATATAACATCGGCGCCGATTTCAGCCGCGCGAAGAGCCGCAGCCGTATCGGTTGAGAAAAACGGATTGCCCGTTCCACAGCCGAAGATTACGATTTTGCCCTCGTTTAAATGGGAAACCGAGCGCGCCTTGGTATAAGGCTCGGCAATCTGGCGCATTTCGATAGCGGTTAGAACTCTCGCATCGACTCCAAGCTGTTCAAAAGCATCTGCCAAAGCGAGCGAATTAATTGTGGTAGCGAGCATACCCATATGGTCGGCACGGGTTCTGTCCATTTCGCCGCTGCTTCTGCCTCTCCAGAAGTTTCCGCCGCCGACAACAATGGCGATTTGAACGCCTAAATCGGCACATTCTTTAATGCGCTTGCATACATCAAGCACGGTATCGAAATCGAGACCGCTTCCCTTTTCGCCGGCAAGAGCCTCTCCGCTTAGTTTTAAAAGCACACGCTTGAAAACAGGCTTTTGATTGCTCATAATATTCCTCCATATTTGGACATAATATTTTGTTTATTATATTTTACAATAAGAACAGATTAAAGTCAATCGAAAATAAGCAAAAGAAAGAAAAAAGGGATTGTCACAGTAAGATGCAGAAAGGCTTTTCGTCGGCACGGTAGGCGTACATAGGTACTTCGAGTGCCGAAAAAAGTCTTAAAAAAAAATAAGTTTTCGAAAATCGAAGAATTTTTCATGTTAAAAGAGGTCTTGTAAAGCCGTTAATGCTCTACAAAACCTCTTTTTTGTGTTTTTACATTAAATTTTCTTTTGGTTTGCGCTTAGTGTGACAGTCCGATTATTTAATCATGCTCGCAACTTCGCTTGCAAAGTCGTCCTCTTTCTTCTGGATGCCTTCGCCCTTTTCGTAGCGTACAAAGGAAGCAACCTTTACTGCGCCGCCGAGCTGCTTTGCAACAGAATCAACATACTTGCCAACCGTGAGGTCGCCGTCGATAACATACTGCTGCTCAACAAGGCAGTTTTCCTTATAGAATTTGCCGATTTTACCCTCGACGATTTTTCCGAGAACTGCATCGGGCTTGCCTGCCATCTTAGGATCTTCCTTCATCTGAGCGACAAGGATAGACTTCTCTTTCTCGAGGTCCTCTGCTGGAACAGAAGCCTGGTCGAGATAGCCTGGGTTCATAGCGGCAACCTGCATTGCAACGTTTTTACCCATAGCAACAAGCTCGTCGGACATTGCAAGGTCGGTATCGAGCTCAACGAGAACGCCGATTTTGCCTCCTGCATGAACATAGGATACAGCCTTGCCCTCGATACGAGCGAAACGGCGAACCTGAATGTTTTCGCGGAACTTAAGGAAGATATCTTCCTTGTGCTCAGAAACAGTCTTACCTTCATACTCTGAAGCAAGAAGCGCGTCAACATCGGCAGGATTGTTTGCGATAACTGCCTTTGCGCAGAGGTTTACGAAAGCCTTAAACTCTTCGTTTCCTGCAACGAAGTCGGTCTCACTGTTAACCTCGACAACAGCGGCAACGTCGCCCTCAACAAGAGCAACAACCTGTCCTTCAGCGGCAACACGAGATGCCTTTTTAGCTTGGGAAGCCAGACCCTTCTCACGAAGATAGTCTACAGCGGCGTCCATATTACCGTCTGTTTCCTTGAGTGCGTTTTTGCAGTCCATCATTCCACAGCCGGTTTTTTCTCTTAAAGCCTGAACGTCTTTAGCGGTAAAAGCCATATTCAGTTCCTCCTATAATATATAAATTATTCTGCAGCTTCGGTAGCAGCTTCTTCTACTGCCTCAACCTCTGCAGCCTCGGTAGCCTCTTCTGCTTCTTCTACTGCAGCAGAGCCCATTTCACCCTGCTTAGCCTCGATAACAGCGTTAGCAATGGTCTCGGAAATAAGCTTAACGGCACGGATAGCGTCGTCGTTTCCGGGGATTATAGCGTCGATTTCGTCAGGGTCGCAGTTGGTGTCGACAATAGCGATAATCGGGATGTTTAATTTCTTTGCCTCAGCAACAGCAATACGCTCTTTGCGGGGGTCAACGATAAACATAGCGGCGGGTATTCTCTTCATATCCTTAATTCCGCCGAGGAATTTCTCAAGCTTTTCGATTTCGCCCTGAAGACCGATAACCTCTTTCTTGGGAAGCATATCGAAGGTTCCGTCAGCCTCCATTTTGCGAAGCTGCTCAAGACGGCCGATTCTTCTTCTGATGGTGGTGAAGTTGGTGAGCATACCGCCGAGCCAACGAGCGTTTACAAAGGGCATTCCGCAGCGCTCTGCCTCTTCCTTAACAGCAGACTGAGCCTGCTTCTTGGTTCCGACAAAGAGAATGTCGCCGCCCTCTGCTACGATGTCGCGAGCAAAGTCATATGCATCGTGTACCTTCTTAACGGTTTTCTGAAGGTCGATGATGTGGATTCCGTTTCTTTCGGTGAAGATATACGGAGCCATTTTTGGATTCCAGCGTCTTGTCTGGTGTCCGAAATGAACGCCTGCTTCAAGAAGCTGTTTCATAGAGATTACTGACATTTTGTTTTCCTCCTAGGTTTTACCTCCATTTTGACCCGTGTCGCTGCGTAAAACGCCGCTGGGCGTCACCTGCACGCAACCAGCCAAAATGTGTGTTTTTATTTGCTGACCATAATCAGCCGATAAATTATACCACAACTATTTTGCTTTTGCAAGTATTTTTTTATGGAAATTTTCAATAAATCTTATTAATTTAAAAAAGAATTATTTTAATAAAAATACATATTGACTAATCCGCGTGTTTGAGTTAAAATTTCAATAATACATAATTTTAATTAAGTCGGAGGAAAAAAGATGGCTTTTTATTTTAATGATGTTTCTCATACCTTTAACGAATATCTGCTCGTTCCCGGATATTCTTCATCCGAGTGTATTCCTGCGAATGTTTCGCTTAAGACCCCTCTTGTAAAATTCAAAAAGGGCGAGCAGCCTGCAATTTCGCTTAATATTCCCCTCGTTTCTGCTATAATGCAGTCGGTTTCGGGCGAAAGACTTGCGGTAGCTCTTGCTCGTGAGGGCGGCGTTTCATTTATCTATGGCTCTCAGTCAATTGAGGACGAGGCTGCTATGGTTGCGCGAGCAAAGAACTTTAAGGCAGGATTTGTTGTAAGCGATTCTAATCTTCGCGAGGACGCCACAATGGCAGATGTTGTTGCCCTTAAGGAAGCAACAGGCCACGACACAATGGCTGTCACCGACGACGGAACGGCAAACGGAGTTCTTTTAGGAGTTGTTACCGGAAGAGACTATCGTGTAAGCCGTATGGACCCCGCGACAAAGGTTAAAGATTTTATGACACCTTTCTCTAAACTCGTATATGCAAAGGAAGGCACCTCTCTTAAGGAATGCAACGACATTATTTGGGATAATAAGCTCAATTCGCTTCCTGTTATCGACGAGGATAACCGTCTTAAATATTTCGTTTTCCGCAAGGACTATTCTGCACATAAGGACAACCCCTGCGAACTGCTTGACGACGAAAAGCGTTATGTTGTGGGCGCCGGAATTAACACCCGCGACTATGCCGAGCGCGTTCCCGCCTTGGTTGATGCAGGCGCAGACGTTCTTTGCATTGACTCGTCCGAGGGCTTTTCAGAGTGGCAGAAGCTGACTATCGACTGGATTCGCGCAAAATACGGCGACAGCGTAAAGGTTGGCGCAGGAAACGTTGTTGATAAAGAAGGCTTCCGCTTCCTGGCTGAAGCAGGCGCCGACTTCGTTAAGGTTGGTATCGGCGGCGGTTCTATCTGCATAACCCGTGAAACAAAGGGTATAGGCAGAGGACAGGCTACCGCGCTTATTGATGTTTGCGAGGCTCGTGACGAATACTTTAAAGAGACCGGAATTTATGTTCCCGTTTGCTCTGACGGCGGTATTGTTCACGACCATCATATGACCTTGGCTCTTGCTATGGGCGCCGACTTTATAATGCTCGGCCGTTATTTTGCCCGTTTCGACGAAAGCCCAACCAACAAAATCTCTATCGGAGGAACTTATTATAAGGAATATTGGGGCGAAGGCTCCAATAGGGCAAGAAACTGGCAGAGATACGACCTCGGCGGAGATAAAAAGCTCTCCTTCGAGGAAGGCGTTGATTCTTATGTTCCCTATGCCGGAACCCTTGAGGACAATGTTGGAATTTCACTTGCCAAGGTTAAATCGACCATGTGCAACTGCGGTGCGCTCACAATCCCCGAGCTTCAGCAAAAGGCTAAGCTCACCCTCGTTTCTGCAACAAGTATCGTAGAGGGCGGCGCACACGATGTTATTCAGAAGGATGCTGCAACCGCAAGCAAAAAATAACCGAGGTGCAACACATGTCAAAATGTATTTTATTTCAAGGCGATTCTATAACCGATTGTGGTAGAGACAAAATCAATTCAACAAGCGAGGGACGCGGCTATCCCCTGCTTGTAAAGGCCGAACTTGGCGAAAGCAACCCACTTGACTATACCTTTTTGAACAGAGGGATAAGCGGTAACCGTATCGTTGATGTTTACGCCAGAATAAAGTCCGATATAATAAATCTTAAGCCCGATTATATGAGTTTGCTTATTGGCGTCAATGATGTATGGCACGAAATAAACAGTCAGAACGGTGTTGATACCGATAAGTTTGAAAAAATTTATTCTATGCTTATTGAAGAGGTAAAGGCCGCTCTTCCCGATATTAAAATTTTCTTGCTCGCACCATATGTTATTGAGGGCAGCAGCACTGAAAACTGTGAAGAAAAACCAAACAGATGGGAATTGTTCAGAGAAGGCGTTGACGAGAAAATCGAATCGGTAAAACGTGTGGGGCAAAAATTCAATCTTCCCGTTGTAGAGCTTCAACCTATATTTGACGAAGCATGTAAAAGGGCGCCAAACACTCATTGGTCTGCTGACGGAGTTCATCCAACCGCAACAGGACACACACTCATTAAAAGGGCGTGGCTCAGCGCATTTAACACAATTAAATAAGCGAAAAGCCGCCGTAAAATTTTTCGGCGGCTTT
>JAGBUC010000026.1 GCA_017630985.1 Clostridia bacterium | reverse complement strand
GAGGGGGCGGATAGGCTTTTGCTCCTTGGCGATATTCTGTATCACGGACCCCGTAACGACCTCCCGAAAGACTATAATCCGAAAAAGGTTATCGAATTGCTTTCCCCTTTAAAAGACCAAATTCTTTGTGTCAGGGGCAACTGCGACACCGAGGTCGACCAGATGGTGCTCCCCTTTCCCATCCTTGCCGATTATGCTTTGCTTTCGGTCGACGGCGTCACGATATATGCAACCCATGGTCACAAATTTGGTAAAGATAACCCGCCTCCCATAAGCCAGGGTGATATTCTTCTCTGCGGTCACACCCACGTCGCCGACGACCGCGAATGTGACGGCTTCCGTTATATAAATCCGGGCTCTGTTTCAATTCCCAAAGAAAACACCGGAAACGGCTATATAATTTTTGAAAAGGGAAAATTCCAAAGAAAGTTGCTGTAATAACATACTTTGCTTTTTTGTGTATATCCAAAACAGTATTGTTGAACGAAGCGGAAAAGAATTAAACTTTTTAAGTTGTGAGGTTTAAGGAATGACAGATAAAACCATCGCCGCTATATCCACCCCTGCGGGCGAGGGCGGAATAGGCGTTATTAGAATATCGGGTCGGACTGCTATAACTATTGCCGACCGTGTTTTTAAAAGTATTTCGGGCAAAAAGCTATGTGAGCTCGACGGCTATACCGCCCTTTTCGGCCATATATATTCAGACGACGAGCTTGTTGACGAATGTGTCGCCACGGTGTTTTTATCACCTAAAAGCTATACGGGTGAGGATGTCTGTGAGCTTTCCTGTCACGGCGGAGGACTTGTTCTCTCCTCTGTGCTTCGCGCCGTACTCCAAGAGGGTGCCTCTTTAGCCGAGGCGGGCGAATTTACAAAACGCGCCTTTCTAAACGGGAAAATGGACCTTGCCGAAGCCGAAAGCGTTATGGGGCTTATCTCTGCAAAAAGCCGCGAAGAGCTTCGTCTTCAGCTGTCGGCTAAAAGCGGGCGGGTTTCAAAACAAATTTCGGAAATTGAGGGCTTTTTACTTGAACTATCGGCAAACTTTGCCGCCTTTAGCGACTATCCCGATGAAGATTTGCCCGAGCTTTCGGAAGACAATTTTAAAAGACTTTTAAGCCTTGCAAAAAACGGGCTCGATGCTCTTCTTTCAACCTACGACAGCGGAAAGGTCTTGCGGGAGGGTATTAAAACCGCCATAGTCGGCAAACCAAACGTCGGAAAATCCACCCTTATGAATATGCTTTCGGGCGAAAACCGCTCAATCGTAACTGATATTGCGGGCACCACCCGCGACATCGTCGAAAACACCGTAAACCTCGGCGGAATAACCCTACTCCTTGCCGACACCGCGGGCATCCGCCAAACCGATGATAAGGTTGAGACTGTTGGTGTGGAACTTGCAAAGGAAAGACTTCACACCGCACAGCTCATTCTGGCTGTTTTCGATACCTCTCTCCCTCTCGACAAGGACGATGAGGAAATCCTTTCGCTGCTCTCGGCCGATAATACGGTCATTCTGCTTAATAAATCCGACGTCGGACAAGCCACATCTGTCGACCAATTTAAAAGCTTTAAAACGGTTATGGTCTCGGCAAAAACCGGTGACGGTATCGGAGAACTTGAAAAAGCCGTTAAGGAAATATCGGGTACGGCAAACCTTGACCCCTCCGCCGCCGTTCTTTTAAACGAGCGTCAGCTCGAACTTGCAAAAAAAGCGCACTCTGCAGTCGCGGAGGCCGAGCAACTGCTCACCTCAGGCTTTACAATAGACGCTGTTGGCGTCGCAGTAGACGACGCCCTCTCACATTTATACACTCTTGACGGAAAACGGGTAACAAACGAGGTTGCCGATGAGGTTTTCCGCCGTTTCTGCGTAGGAAAGTAGGTATTATATGAATTATTTTGCGGGAAATTTTGATGTTGCTGTAATCGGCGCAGGACACGCGGGAATAGAAGCGGCTCTTGCGGCGGCTCGGCTCGGTCAGAAAACCGTTATGTTCTGCATCAATCTCGACTCGGTCGGAAATATGCCCTGTAATCCCTCTATTGGCGGCACCGCAAAGGGTCATCTCGTCCGTGAGATAGATGCCCTTGGCGGAGAAATGGGAATTGCGGCAGACAAAACCACCCTCCAAAGCCGAATGTTAAATCTCGGAAAGGGTCCCGCCGTTCACTCCCTTCGGGCCCAGATAGACCGCAAGGCATACACCGCCCTTATGAAGCACACGGTCGAGCTTCAGCAAAATCTCATTCTAAAACAAGCCGAGGTTGTCGACCTTTTTAAAGAGGATGACGGCTGGCACTGTGTTACAAGATTGTCGGCAGAATATGTCTCTAAAACCGTAATTCTCGCAACAGGAACTTTCCTTGCGGGAAAAATTTTCGTAGGTGAAGCAAACTACAGCGGCGGTCCCGACGGACTTTTTGCCGCCGAGGGACTCTCTTCCGCCCTTAGAAAGCTTGGAATTCCGCTTCGCCGTTTCAAAACGGGTACCCCCGCGCGCGTTCTCAAATCAAGTATCAATTTTGACGAGCTTGATGTCCAAGAGGGCGACGAAAAAATTATTCCCTTTTCCTACCGCACAAAAACGGCCCCCGAAAACAGTGTTGTTTGCCATATAAGCTACACAAATGATGAAACCAAACAGGTAATCCTTGATAATATTCACCGTTCTCCCCTTTATTCAGGTGTAATCGAGGGGGTGGGCCCCCGTTATTGCCCCTCTATAGAGGATAAAATTATGCGTTTTGCCGACAAGAAACGGCATCAGCTTTTCATCGAGCCTTGCGGAGCCGACACCGAGGAAATGTATCTTCAAGGTATGTCCTCCTCGCTTCCGGAAGAGGTGCAAATAAAAATATATCATTCTATTAAAGGTCTCGAAAATGTTCAGATTATGCGAAACGCCTACGCGATTGAATACGATTGCGTAAACCCCCATCTGCTTAATGCCTCTCTCGAGTTTAAAGACCATTCGGGTCTTTACGGCGCAGGTCAGTTTAACGGCTCGTCAGGCTATGAAGAGGCGGCAGCACAGGGGCTCATCGCAGGTATTAATGCCGCAAGAAAAAATATGGGGAAAGAACCTCTCGTTCTCTCCCGCTCCTCCTCTTACATAGGAACCCTTATCGACGACCTCGTAACCAAGGGCTGTCTGGACCCCTACCGTATGATGACAAGCCGCAGCGAATACCGCCTGCTTCTTCGTCAGGACAATGCCGATGAACGCCTTATGCCTATAGGCTTCGAAATCGGACTTATAGATGAAGAAACATACGAAAGCTTCCTTTTAAGAAAGAAGCAAAAGGAGACCGAAATTGAGCGTTTGCGCCGAACTACTGTCGCCCCCTCTCAAGAAATCAACAACAGACTGTCTGCCCTCGACACTACCCCCCTCACGACAGGAATAAAACTTGCCGAGCTTATTAAACGTCCCGAGGTATCCTATTTCGACCTTGCCGATTTCGACCCTTGCCGTCCCGAACTGCCTTATGAGGTTGGTCTTAAGGTGGAAACCGAAATAAAATATGAGGGATATATTGCGCGTCAGCAGGCTCAGGTTGACGATATGCTCCGACTTGAAAACAAAAAACTGAAGAAGACGACCGACTATTCAGAAATTGACGGACTTCGCCTTGAGGCAAGAGAAAAACTCAATTCGGTACGCCCCGAAAACATCGGTCAGGCGTCAAGAATATCTGGTGTCAGCCCGTCCGACATTTCGGTGCTTCTCATCTGGCTTGAAAAGGAGAACAGACAGTGAACTATCCTCTAGAATTAATGCTTCCAACTCTCGAAGAAAGCGGCATTTCGGTGGACAGCGAGGCTCTTGCCCGTTTTCAAAAATATGCCGAGCTGCTTGTCGAGTGGAACGAAAAAATCAACCTCACCGCCATCACCGACCCCGAGGGAATTGTTATAAAACATTTCCTCGATTGCGCTCTGCTTTTAAAGCACATAAATCTTCCCGTCGGTGCCAAGGTCATAGATGTCGGCACAGGCGCAGGCTTTCCGGGTATGGTGCTTAAAATTCTGCGTCCCGACATAAACCTCACCCTGCTTGACGGACTTAATAAACGGCTTGTTTTTTTAAATGCCGTATCCAAGGCTTTAAATCTAGAGGTCGAAACGGTGCATCTCCGCGCCGAAGAGGCTGGACAAAAAGTTCTCTACCGCGAAAACTTCGACCTTGCAACAGCGCGTGCCGTCGCCAAACTTAACACCCTTTACGAATATTGTCTTCCCCTTGTTAAAAGAGGCGGATACTTCTGCGCAATGAAAGGCCCCTCTGCAGAGGAGGAAATCAAACTTGCCTCTAAGGCGGCATCTGTTTTAGGAGGCTCTAAAGCCGAGCTTAAAACCGAAACCCTGACAGGAGAGGAATCGAGAGCCTTTGTTTTAGTAAAAAAAATATCGCAAACTCTGCCAAAATATCCACGAATATCCGCAAAAATCTCAAAACAACCGCTATAGAGGCGGTTGTTTTTCTTGTATTAGGTCGAATTTGCCCGACCACTTTTTGTAGCAATTTTTCCAGTTTTGGTTTATCATTGTTTTAGCAAAGGCGGTGATATGATGTTCGACGGAAAATTGGCAAGTATAAAACTCGATGATATACTACCCGACCCCGAACAACCGCGAAAGAACTTCGACGAGTACGAGCTTTCGGTGCTTGCACAAAGCATAAAGGAAAACGGTATTATACAGCCTCTGCTTGTCCGCCCGACCCAAAACGGAAAATACCGTCTTATCGCGGGCGAACGCCGTTTGCGTGCGGCAGGCATCGCAGGACTTAAAAAAGCGCCATGCATTATACGAAAGGCAGACGATATAACGGCCGACTGCTTCACAATAATCGAAAATCTTCAGCGCGCCGACCTCACGGTTTTTGAGGAGGCTGAGGGCATCAGCCGTCTTATAAATATATACGGACTAACTCAGGCAGAGGTTTCCGAGCGAATAGGCATCGCTCAATCTACCCTCTCTAACAAACTCCGCCTTTTAAGGCTTGACGATGCGCTGAGAAAAAGGATTGTGGCCTCTCGCCTCACCGAACGCCACGCAAGAGCACTCTTGCGGCTCCCCGAAAAAGACCGTACCGACGCTCTCGATTATATAATTGCAAAACAGTTAACCCTCACCGAAGCCGAAGAATATATAGACAAGCTTATCTCTCCTCCAACCGAAAAAGCTTTGCCCGTAAGAAAATGTGCTATCGGAGACGTACGCCTCTTTGCAAACAGTCTCACCAAAATTGTCGACACAATGCGCTCAGGCGGTGTCAATGCGGTAACCCGCCGCCACGAAACCGATACCCATATAGAATATACCGTGTTAATTACGAAGTAACCCTATAACTTCAATTTCTTTTGCCCCCCTTTTTATGACTCTGTCATATTTTTAAAACACAAGGACAACGGTTTTGCCGTTGTCCTTGTGTTTTTTATATAAATATGGTATTATTTTATTAATGAGGAGGGATATTAATGGTACAGCTTGGAAACGATTGGGACAGCATCTTGGCTGATGAGTTCCAAAAGCCCTATTACAAACAGCTTCGCGCCTTTTTGAAAGAGGAATATAGCTCACACAAAATATACCCTCATATGAACGATATTTTTAATGCACTTAAAGCCTCCTCCTTTGAAAACACACGTGTGGTCATTATCGGACAAGACCCCTATCACGGCGAGGGTCAGGCCCACGGAATGTGCTTCTCGGTAAAAAAGGGAGTAGCCCCTCCTCCCTCGCTTAAAAATATATTTTCAGAGCTTACAACCGATGTCGGCTTTAAGCCTATCGGCCACGGCGAGCTCACCGACTGGGCAAATCAGGGAGTCCTCCTTTTAAACACTGTGCTCACGGTCCGTGAGGGCTGCCCGAATTCCCATAAGGGTAAAGGTTGGGAGTTCTTTACCGACCGCGTTATAAATGAGCTAAACCGAAAAACCACACCTGTCGTTTTTCTCCTTTGGGGAGCAAATGCTAAAAACAAGGCTAAAATTATCACCAACCCCATACACCACAAGCTCGAGACGGTACACCCAAGTCCCCTCTCGGCATACGGAGGCTTTTTCGGCTGTAAGCATTTTTCACGCTGTAACGAAATTCTTGTCTCATCGGGCCAACAACCTATAAACTGGCAACTATAGAAAGGAAAAATTATGAAATCAAAGGTGTATTTCTCAAAAAACATCTCCCCTGAAACTCTGGTAACGCTTTATAATAAACTTGGCATCTGCCTGGACGGGAATGTTGCCGTTAAGGTCCATTCGGGTGAAAAGGGCAACCAAAACTTTTTGCGTCCACCCTTTTTTAAACCTCTGGTCGACCTGGTTGACGGAACTATCATCGAAACTAATACGGCATACGAGGGCGCGCGACACAACACCGAGGTTCATCTTAAAACCCTTGCCGAGCGCGGCTGGACTGGGCTCTTTAAAACTGCCATTCTCGACAGCGAGGGTCCCGACCTTGTGCTAGATATTGAAGACGGCCAAAGAATTAAGCAAAATTTCGTTGGTAAAAACCTTGCTGACTATAACTCTATCCTTGTTCTCTCTCACTTTAAAGGACATCCGGCGGGTGGTTACGGCGGAGCATTAAAACAGCTTTCCATAGGCTTCGCCTCAGCATACGGTAAAAAATATATTCACGGCGTCGGAAACACGACTAATTTCTGGCATGGCGATCACGACTCGTTTTTGATGTCTATGGCAGATGCCGCTTCTTCGGTCGTGAAAATGTTTGAGGGCAAAGCGGCATATATCAACGTTATGATGAATATGTCTGTCGACTGCGACTGTTGCGCAGAAGCCGAAGACCCCTGTATGAACGATATCGGTGTTCTTGCCTCAACCGACCCTGTCGCAATCGACAAGGCCTGTCTCGACCTTGTCTACGCCTCAGACGATAAAGGAAAAGAGCATCTTATAAATCGAATCGAATCGCGGAACGGTCTGCTAACTCCGAAATCCGCCGAAAAACTTGGTATCGGCTCTCTCGATTACGAACTTATCGAAATATAAAAAGTGATGGGCATCGCCCATCACTTTTTTATTCTTCTAACAATCCTTTTTTCTTTAGGCTTTCGGCAAAATCCGAAACCGACTTTTTCGCCTCTTGCCTTGTTACATCATACTCTTCGAAAAACTTTGCCACGATTTCCTCTTCACAAATACCATCGTTAACAAGTGAAAATATAAATGCCCCTGTCGAGTTAAGGGTAATAACCCCGTCACTCTGCTCAGCCGAGTTCTCAACAGGTATTGCAACCGCCCTGTCGGCAACATTCCGTATAACATATTTGTTCTTAAGTTTCATTTTTCTTCTCCTCAAGTATCGCTTTAATTGATGTTTCTGCGGCCGATATGTCTGTGTTGCAATAAATTTCCCAAATATTGCACTTGTTAACAACCGCGCCAAGCATTTCTATGATTTTCACAAGATTCTCGTTGCCCTTTGGCATAACAATCTGATGCAGCATCGCGTTAACCGCCTCGCCCTTATCCAAACGGACAACCTTGTTTTCTTCGCTTCTCTTTATAAAGCAAAGGTCGGTTAAAAGAACTCTTCGGTTGTCTGCCAACCCCTCTTTTCCGCACCAAGGCGTACCATATGCATAGGGATTGCCGTCTATTATCCTGACTATCGGCTTATCACCGTTTATAATATGAAAATCTTCTAAGAGTAACCTTTGCCACAAAAGCATATGTGTGCTTTTCCCTGTTCCGCTTTTTGCAAGAAAGGCAATTCCTTTTCCCTTTGCCTCAAAGGTTGCCGCGTGGAGAATAAATCCGTCCTTTTCGGGAAGCAGTGAACAAAGCTTTCGACAGGCAGCAACACTCTCAAGATAGGATTTCGAAAATTTCTCAAACTGAAGTCTGCTTTCTTCGTCTATATCCTC
>JAGBUC010000025.1 GCA_017630985.1 Clostridia bacterium | reverse complement strand
ATATTTCACCGCCCGTCCCGAAGATGTTGACGTTCCTACAATTCTTAAGGGTAAGGATGCCGTTAAGGAGTATATCCGCAACATAAAGCTTAAGGGCAAGGAAGCCACAAAGAAAGAGCTCGATGTTTATGAAAATATGCTTATTTTTAACGAGATGTTCGAGCGCGGTCTTGAGGTATTGCCGATAGATTTGCATAAATCCCACGCAAGAAAATATCTTGTAGAGGACGGAAAAATGCGGCTACCTTTCGGTGCGCTCGGAGGTGTCGGAGAAAAGGCGGCAGATGCCCTTTACGAAGCGGCTAAAGCCGGAAACTTTATTTCAAGGCAAGAGTTTGGCACAGAGGCAGGGGTTTCAAAAACCATAATCCAAAGCCTCTCTGATATGGGTGTTCTTGACGAATTGCCAGAAACCAACCAAATGACAATATTTTAGTTAAAACAGCCAACGATAACACTCGTTGGTTGTTTATTTTGCCCAAAAAAAGTTACAACCATCTTTAAACGGTTGCAATTTTGTAACTTTTAGTTATAATAATAGTAACAAGAGGTTACATTTTGTAACCGTGGAAGGATTGATTATTATTCAGGATGCAGTCATCTCATTTATTGAGAGGGTAAAAACCGCAAACAGAATACAGAAGCTCGTTGCCTACGGCGTAACGGTAATTCTCCTTATGGTAATTTCCTTTATCGCCTCGGGCGTTCGCATAACCTATAATATAACTGTCGACGGAAATACCGTCGCAACCGTAGCAAAAACCTCGGTCTTTAAGCAGGGTGTAAAAACCGCTAACGACCTTGTCGGTGAAATCGGTGAGGTTGAAATCAAGCCGGTCATCACCGTAAACGCAGACACCGCTGACGCTGAGCAGTTAAGTCGGCTCATTCTCGAAAATACCGCCTCGGTTATAAACGGCTTTGAGGTAAAGGTCGGAGACGAAAGGGTTGCTTATGTAAGCGATAAAGCCGCGGTAGAAGCCGAAATTAACGCGCGTCTTTCCTCTTTTAATATCGAGGGTGCTGAGTGTGTAAGCGAATTTGTTAAAAAGGTTTCCGTAACTAATGCATACTTTAATAAATCACAGCTAACCGATACCGAAACCCTTAAAGCAAATCTTGCTAAAGCGGACGTCGTTACTACGGCAAGAAAAACCACAAAATATACCGTACCGTTTGATACCGTAACTAAAAAGACCTCCTCTAAGCTTGCAGGCTATGTTAAGGTTACGACAAGCGGTGTTAAGGGAACAAACCAAAAGGTTGAGGAATTAACCTTATATAACGGTGAAATTATAAATCAAAATCAGCTTTCTGATGAAGTGCTTGTATATCCTGTAAACGAGGTTGTTGTCATCGGAACAGGCAAAGCAAGCTACACCTCGGCTGTTCAAAACGCTTCTGCTCAGGGCTTTAGATGGCCTCTTGCCGTAAAGGGCACCATTACTTCATATTGGGGCGACGGCAGAAATCATCAGGGTATTGACGTTGGTGTTCCTTCGGGAACAAGTATCCTTGCCGTTAAGGGCGGAACGGTTGTTGAAGCAGGCTATAAGTCAGACTATGGCTATTATGTAATTCTCGACCACGGAAACGGAGTTAAAACCCGTTATGCGCACAATAAAGCAAACATTGTGTCGGCAGGCGACAGAGTTTCGGCAGGTCAGGTAATTGCCCTTTCGGGTAATACAGGACGCTCTACAGGACCTCATCTTCACTTTGAGGTAATCATTAACGGACAGAGGGTAAACCCCGCAGCGTATCTAGGAATTTAATAATCTTTTTGAACATCCCTTTTGGGATGTTCTTTTTTTATCTATATTGGTTAAATACGCGTGTTTTTCTTGACTAAACCACCATATGTGGTGTATAATGTTACCATATATGTACAAGGAGAGTTGTCAGTGGCAAAAACTGTTAAGGAATACGGAAACGAAAGTATAACTCAGCTTAAAGGTCCCGACCAGGTGAGGCTTCGCCCCGCCGTTATCTTCGGCTCGGACGGGCTTGACGGCTGTGAGCATTCGGTTTTCGAAATAATCTCGAACTCTATTGACGAGGCTCGTGAGGGCTACGGTAAAAAAATCATAATCACCAAATATACCGACGGCTCTATCGAGGTGCAGGACTTTGGACGCGGCGCCCCCGTAGACTATAACAATAAAGAACAGCAGTATAACTATGTTCTGCTTTTCGAAACGCTTTATGCAGGCGGTAAGTACAACACCAATAACGGCGGCGACTATGAATATTCAATAGGTCTTAACGGCTTGGGCCTTGCCTCGACCCAGTTCGCAAGCGAATATATGGATGTTGAAATTAAGCGTGACGGCTATAAGTATAATCTGCATTTTGAAAAAGGCTTCAATGTCGGCGGACTTAAAAAAGAGGAATATACAGGCAAGGATACCGGAACGAAAACCCGTTGGAAGCCCGACCTTAATGTTTTCACCGAAATCGACATTCCGAGCGAATATTTCATAGATGTCCTTAAGCGTCAGGCGGTTGTTAATGCGGGTCTGCTCTTTATCTTCAGAGAACAGCAGGGAAGCCGCTTTATCGAAAAGGAAATTTGCTATAAAAACGGAATTGCCGACTATATCGGCGAAATCGTAGGGGATGAGGCTCTGACCTCTGTCCAGACCTGGCAGACCGACCGAAAGGGTAAAGACCGCGAGGACAAGCCCGAATATAAGGTTAAAATAAGCTCTGCTCTTTGCTTCTCTAACAAGAAAACCCTAAAGGAATATTACCACAATTCAAGCTGGCTCGAATATGGCGGCGCGCCCGAAAAGGCGGTAAGAAGCGCCTTTGTTTCGCAAATCGACGCCTATATCCGCCAACAGAACAAATACTCTAAAAACGAGTCGAAGATTACTTTTTCGGATATAGAAGAGTGCTTGGTGCTTGTTGTGTCCTCTTTCTCGACACTAACCTCATACGAAAACCAGACCAAGAAGTCGATAACCAACAAATTCATCCAAGAGGCAATGACCGACTTCTTTAAGCATCAGCTCGAAATTTATTTTATAGAAAATAAAGCCGAAGCCGACAAAATTGCCGAACAGGTGCTTATAAACAAGCGTTCAAGGGAAAGAAGCGAAAAGGAACGCATAAACATAAAGAAAACCCTTCAGACCTCAAACGATATGGCAAACCGTGTGCAAAAGTTTGTCGACTGCAGAAGCAAGGATGTCTCCGAGCGCGAGGTCTTTATCGTTGAGGGTGATTCGGCTCTCGGTTCCTGTAAGCTTGCCCGTGATGCAAACTTTCAGGCAATAATCCCCGTAAGAGGAAAAATACTTAACTGTCTTAAAGCCGACTATGAAAGGGTATTTAAAAGCGATATTATAACCGACCTTATAAAAGTTCTCGGTTGCGGTGTTGAGGTTAAATCAAAGGCTAATAAAGACCTTTCAACCTTCAATATCGACAACCTTCGTTGGAACAAGGTAATAATATGTACCGACGCCGACGTTGACGGCTTCCAGATTAGAACCCTTATTCTGACTATGATATACCGCCTTATGCCCACCCTTATAAACGAGGGCAAGGTATATATCGCCGAGACCCCCCTTTACGAAATCAACACCAAGGAAAAGCCCTATTTTGCATATACCGAAAAGGAAAAATCCGAAATTCTTGAAATGATTTCGGGACAGAAATATACTATTCAGCGTTCTAAAGGACTTGGCGAAAACCAGCCCGATATGATGAACCTCACTACAATGAACCCGTCTACAAGAAGACTTGTGCGTGTGCTTCCCGAAATGGCAGAAGAAACAGCTATGATGTTTGACCTGCTGCTTGGCGATAATCTTCAGGGAAGAAAGGACTACATCGCAGAAAACGGACATCTCTATATCGACGACATTGATGTAAGCTAACGGAGGATAGAATTTAATGGCTCCAAGAAAGAAAAAAGAAGTTAATATAAAGCCTAAGGAAAAGCCGAATGCATTTATTGCGGGGGCGGGCACCATTGTCGACCAGCCTATAACCGACACACTGCGCCTTAACTATATGCCCTATGCAATGAGTGTTATCGTTTCGCGCGCTATCCCCGAAATCGACGGCTTTAAACCCTCCCACAGAAAGCTTTTATACACTATGTATAATATGGGGCTTCTCACAGGCTCTACTATAAAATCGGCAAATATCGTGGGCAGAACGATGCAGTTGAACCCCCACGGCGATGCCGCTATTTACGAAACTATGGTCCGTCTGTCTGAGGGACATGAAGCCCTTTTGCACCCCTATGTTCAGTCAAAGGGTTCTTTCGGTAAGGCATATTCTCGTGATATGGCATACGCTGCCTCCCGTTACACCGAGGCAAAGCTTGCGCCCATAGCGGCAGAGCTTTTTGCCGACATCGACAAGGAAACGGTCGAATTTGTAGATAACTACGACGCTACTATGAAAGAGCCAACCCTCTTTCCCGTAACCTTTCCGTCAATCCTTGTAAACGCAAATATGGGAATTGCGGTCGGTATGGCAAGTCAGATTTGTCCCTTTAATCTTCGTGAGGTCTGCAACACCACAATCGCCTTTATTAAGGACAACGATATAAATGTTGCCGACACCCTTTTAGCTCCCGATTTTGCCATCGGCGGACAGCTGCTCTATAACCGCGAGGCTATGGAAGAAATATACCGCACTGGCAGGGGAAGCTTTAAGGTAAGGGCGGTATATAATTATGACAAGTCGAACAACTGTATCGACATCACCGAAATCCCACCGACTACCACAACCGAGCAGATTATCGAAAAGGTTATAGAACTTGCAAAGCAGAAAAAGGTAACCGAAATTAACGATATCCGCGACGAAACCGATTTAAACGGTCTTAAAATTACAATAGATTTAAAACGCGGAACCGACCCTGAAAAGCTTATGAAAAAGCTCTTCAAATCAACCCCGCTTGAAGATTCCTTTGGTTGCAATTTCAATATTCTAATCGAGGGCAATCCTAAGGTTATGGGTGTTAAGGAAATTATTGAAGAGTGGGTCGCTTTCCGAACCGCCTGTGTTAAAAACAGGGTGTACTTTAATTTAACCAAGGCAAAGGAAAAGCTTCATCTTTTAAAGGGCCTCTCAAAAATTCTGCTTGATATTGATAAGGCGGTTAAAATCGTCCGTGAAACCGAGCAGGAAAAAGAGGTTGTTCCCAACCTTATGATTGGCTTTGGAATTGATGAAAAGCAGGCTGAATATGTTGCTGAAATCAAGCTTCGCCACCTTAACCGCCAGTATATCCTCAAAAGGCTCGACGAGGTTGAAAGCCTTGAAAAAGAGGTTGCCGAAATGGAGGATATCCTAAACTCCAGACGCAAACTTTTAAATATAATAATTAAAGAGCTTGAAGCGGTTTCGAACAAATACGGACAAGACCGCAAAACTGCAATTATTGAGGCAGATACTACCGCCGATGACGGTGACGATACCGTTATCGACACCTCGCCCGTAACCCTCTTCTTTACACGCGACGGCTACTTTAAAAAGATACCTACGCCAAACCTCCGTATGAGCGGCGAGCAAAAGCTTAAAGAGGGCGACGAAATCGTCCAGACGGTTGAAACCACCAATGCGGCAGACCTGCTCTTCTTCTCGAACAAGCATCAGGTCTATAAGGCGAAGGCGGCTGACTTTGCCGACGGCAAGGCAAGTGTTCTCGGCGATTACGTTCCTGCAAAGCTCGGCTTCGACGAAAACGAAAACGCAATATTTATGGCAGTAACCGATAAGTATACAGGCTATATGATTTTTGTTTTCGACAACGGCCGTGTTTCAAAGGTTCCGCTTTCGTCATACGCCACAAAAACAAACCGCAAAAAGCTAATTAACGCCTACTCTGATAAATATGTGCTTCATACTATAATTCAGGCCGAGGAAGAAAGCGACATTCTTCTGACCTCGACTAACGGCAGAATTCTACTTGTAAACACTGCCGCCCTTTCGGCAAAGTCAACCAAGGATAACGGCGGAATTTCGGTAATGACCCAGAAAAGAGGTCAGCGTATATTCACCGCCGAAAAATATGCCGAAGGCACATTAAACAAGCCCCACCGCTTCCGCCCGAAAAATCTGCCCGCGGCAGGAAACTATAATAAGGACGAAGAGGTCGAGCAGTTAACCTTTTAAAAAAGCGTAAGCCGCTTAAATGCCTTGCGGATTTAAGCGGCTATCGACACTTAGCAAACGCTTTTGTTTTATGTCGACAACAATAATATAACCTTTATTTCATATTATATTTAAGGAACAATTTGACAAATTACATTTTTTGATATATTATATATCTACCTTTAATACGGAGGGATTAAATTGTCAGAAGAACTAGCAAAAATTTACGATTCAGGCGAGGTTGAGGACAGAATTTATAAATTCTGGCTCGACGGAAATTATTTCCACGCCGAAGTCGATGCCAATAAACAACCCTATACTATCGTAATTCCGCCACCAAACATAACCGGTCAGCTTCATATGGGCCATGCCCTTGACGAAACTCTGCAGGATATTTTAATCCGCTATAAAAGAATGCAGGGCTTTTCGGCGCTTTGGCTTCCCGGAACCGACCACGCTTCTATCGCAACCGAGGCAAAAATCGTTGAGGCTATGAAGAAAGAGGGTCTTTCTAAGGAAGACCTTGGACGCGAAAAGTTTTTAGAGCGCGCTTGGGATTGGAAAGAAACCTACGGCGGCCGCATAATAAGTCAGCTTAAAAAGCTCGGCGCTTCGTGCGACTGGGAGCGTGAACGCTTTACCCTTGACGAAGGCTGCTCGAATGCAGTCCGCGAGGTCTTTGTCCGTCTTTACCAAAAAGATTTAATCTATCGCGGCGAGCGTATAATCAACTGGTGCCCACACTGCTTAACCTCTATCTCTGACGCCGAGGTTGTATATAGCGAGTCACAGGGTAATTTCTGGCATCTTCGCTATCCTGTTAAGGATTCTGACGAATATCTACAGCTTGCAACAACCCGTCCTGAAACTCTGCTCGGCGATACTGCCGTTGCTGTTCATCCCGACGACGAAAGATATAAGCACCTAATCGGAAAAACGGTTATTCTGCCCCTTGTGAATAGGGAAATTCCCATCGTTGCCGATACCTATGTTGAAATGGATTTCGGTACAGGCGTTGTTAAAATCACCCCTGCTCACGACCCGAACGATTTCGAGGTTGGTCTTCGTCATAATCTTCCTGTAATAAATGTTATGACCGATGACGCTAAAATCAACGAGCTTGGCGGCAAATATCAAGGACTTGACCGCTATGAAGCCAGAAAGGCAATCGTTGCCGACCTCGAGGCAGGCGGCTATCTCGTAAAGGTCGAGCCGCTAACCCACAATGTCGGCGCGTGCTACCGCTGTAACAGCGTGGTCGAGCCTCGCATTTCTAAGCAGTGGTTTGTTAAAATGGAGCCCCTTGCAAAGCCTGCTGTCGAGGCGGTTAAAAACGGGGATATTAAATTCATCCCCTCACGCCTTGAAAAAATATATTTCAATTGGATGGAAAACATTAAGGATTGGTGTATTTCCCGTCAGCTTTGGTGGGGACATAGAATTCCTGCCTGGTACTGCGATGACTGCGGCGAGGTAATCGTCAGCCGCACCAACCCCGACAAGTGCCCCAAATGCTCTAGCGAAAATATCAGACAGGATGAGGATACCCTCGATACCTGGTTTTCCTCGGCTTTATGGCCCTTTTCAACGCTTGGCTGGCCTGATGAAAATATCGAGCTTAAATATTTCTACCCAACCAACACCCTTGTCACAGGCTACGATATAATTTTCTTCTGGGTTGCCCGTATGATTTTCTCGGGTCTTGAATATACCGACACCGTTCCCTTTAACACGGTCCTCTTCCACGGTATCGTGCGCGATGCGAACGGACTTAAAATGTCGAAATCATTGGGTAACGGAATTGATCCGCTTGTTGAAATCGAAAAATACGGTGCCGATGCGCTTCGTTTCACCCTTGCTACAGGCAATACCCCCGGAAACGATATGCGTTATTCGCCCGAAAGGGTAGAGGCAAGCCGTAACTTTGCCAATAAAATCTGGAATGCTGCGCGCTTCCTGCTTATGAATTTAAACTCTAAGGAAGAAATGCCTCTTCCCGATGAACTTGCTCTTGAAGATAAGTGGATTCTCTCAAAATACAATACCCTTGTACGCGACGTCACCGAAAACCTCGATAAGTACGAATTGGGTCTGGCTGTTGCTAAGCTTTATGATTTTATTTGGGATGTCTTCTGCGACTGGTATATCGAGCTTTGCAAATCTCGCTTAAACGGCGATGATGAAACCGCCGCAAATACTGCGCGCTCCGTTCTTGTTTATGTGTTTACAGGGGTGCTTAAACTGCTTCATCCCTTTATGCCGTTTATAACCGAAGAAATCTGGCAGTCACTTCCTCACGGCGACGGCGAGTCGATTATGATTGAAAAATGGCCCGAATATACCGACGAGCTTAATTTTGCCGATGACGAGGAAAGCTTTGAAAAGGTAATCTCGGTAATCCGTGCGGTTCGCAACCGCCGAAGCGAAATGAATGTTCCGCCCTCTAAAAAGGCAAAAATCTGTATAGCCTCTTCTTCTAAGCAAATCTTCGAAGACGGCGCAGCGTTTATTGCTCGCCTAGCGTCTGGAAGTAGCGTAGAGGTTGCCGAAAGCTTTGATATGCCCGATGCGGTGCTTGTTGTAACCGACAGCGCAAAGGTATATATTCCTTTAAACGAGCTGGTCGATTTCGCGGCTGAACTTGCCCGTCTTGAAAAAGAGCTTGAAGCCGCCAACAAAGATAAAGCTTTCTATGAAGGAAAGCTTAATAATGCCGGCTTTGTTGCAAAGGCTCCCGAAGCGGTTGTCAATCAGCAAAGAGAACTGCTTTCAAAAACCCTCGACAGACTTTCGATGCTTGAAGAAAGTATTGCAAAAATCAAAGCGCAAATCTAATAAAAAACCGTATGCCGTTTGGCATACGGTTTTGGAGTATTATAATGAACTATAATGAAGCACTAGAATATATTCATTCACTAAAAGTTTTTGGCTCTGAGCCGACACTTGACAGAATGCGTTACCTTATGGAAAGGTTTTCTAACCCGCAGAAAAGCCTTAAATTCATCCACGCCGCAGGCACCAACGGAAAGGGCTCGGTCTGTACTATGCTTGCCGAAATTTATAAAAATGCGGGTTATAAAACGGGGCTATATACCTCTCCCTTTATAATCGACTTCCGTGAGCGCATCAAGCTTGACGGCGAATTTATCTCAAAAAGCGACCTTACTCGCCTTACTGAAATTGTTAAAAGCACGGGAATTACCGTCACCGAGTTTGAATTTATAACCGCTATAGCCTTCCTATATTATGCCGAGCAGAACTGCGATATCGTAATTCTTGAAACTGGGCTCGGCGGACGGTTTGACGCCACCAATATTATAGAAAGTCCGCTCTGTTCTCTGATAACTAAGGTCGATTTGGACCATACCGCCGTCCTCGGAAACACGGCTGAAGAAATCGCAAACGAAAAATGCGGCATAATAAAGCAAAACTGTCCCGTCGTATCATACCCCTTGCAAAGTGAAAATGTTCTTAAAACAATTTCAAATTATACAAATATGCTATCCGTTCCCGATTTATCAGGGCTTGAAATCAAGTCGTGTTCCCATCTCGGCAATACCTTTATATATATGAATAGGGAATATACAACCAAGCTTATTGGTGAGCACCAGATATACAATGCCATAACGGTTATAACAGCGGCAGAATGCGCAAAAATTCCGCTTTCTCCCGACAATATCAAAAACGGAATTTCTTCGGCTATAATTCCCGCGCGATTGGAACTCATATCAAAAAAACCGACAGTCTTTTTAGACGGAGCGCATAACCCTGACGGAGCCCGTGCGCTTTCCGAGTTTATGAAAAGGTGTGGCGGGAATGCGGTTGCTGTTATCGGTATGATGGCTGATAAAAACTGTGAAGAGGTTTTGTCGTCGACTCTTAAAAACTGTTCTGGTGTAATAACCGTAACCGTAAAGGACAATCCTCGCTCTCTGGACGGCAGAGAACTTGCCCTCTTGGCAGAAAAATATTGCTCTGACGTCACCTTTGCTAAAACCTACGATGACGCCATAAAACTAGCAGTGGAAAAATCTCAAAACAACAAACCTATTTTCGTCTTCGGCTCGCTCTATCTTTCCTCGGCTTTAAGGGAAAAGCTTATTTCCCATTTTAATTCATAATTTCGACAGCTTAATATGACATATATTTTAAGGATAAGCCTTTATTATATAATAGAGGCTTGTCCTATTTTTTATTTTGGAGGTGCAATATGAAAATAAATTCAACAGGAGAGGTGCTCACCGTCTATCTTGAGGGCGAAATCGACCACCACTCAGCAAAAAGCATACGCGAGGAGATTGACACTGCGGTCGAGTTTAATATGCCGTCGCTTCTAATTCTCGATTTCTCAGGCGTCACCTTTATGGATAGCTCTGGTATAGGGCTCGTGATGGGCAGATTTAAAACCCTTCAGAAAAGCGGTGCAAAGCTAAATCTTTCAAACCTTCCGCCTAACATATATAAGGTGATGAAGCTTGCAGGTATAGACCGCTTGGCAAATATTGATAAAGGAGCATGAATATGAAGCAAATTAACAAATTCTCAATGAGCATACCGTCAAAATCGGCAAACGAAGCTTTCGCAAGGGTTACAGTTGCCGCCTTTGCCGCCCAGCTTGACCCAACCCTCGAAGAAATTTCAGATATCAAAACCGCCGTCTCCGAAGCGGTAACCAACTGCATCGTCCACGCATATCCCGATAGCATAGGCACAATCTACATAACGGGCGAGATTATAGAGGACAATGTCGTAAAATTAAAAATCCGCGACCGCGGCTGTGGAATAGAAAATGTTAAGCAGGCTATGGAGCCGTTATTCACCACAGGAGGCACCGAAAGGGCAGGGCTTGGCTTTGCGGTTATGCAGTCGTTTATGGATTATGTCAGGGTAAGCTCGAAAAAGGGTAAGGGCACATCTGTGATTTTAAAAAAGAAGATAAGTGATAAATAATGCTTGACAGACAACAACTTATAGAGGGTAATGTCCGCCTCGTCCATTCCTGCTGCAAGCGGTTTGTCGGCAGAGGGATAGAATATGACGATATATTTCAGGTCGGCTGTGTAGGTCTCGTTAAGGCGGCAGACGGCTTTGACGAAACAAGAGGACTCTGCTTTTCGACCTACGCCGTGCCTACCATACTCGGCGAAATCAAGCGTCTCTTCCGCGACACAGGAGCCATAAAGGTTTCGCGGTCATTAAAAGAACTTTCTTTAAAGGTTCAGCGCGAAAAAGAACTTATAGAGAAATCGGGCGGTAGGGCAGATGTGTCGGAAATTGCAAAGCGTCTGGGGGTTGCCGAAGAGGATGTAGCCGAAGCGGTTGCCGCCTCAAGACAGGTCGTTTCACTAACCTTTGAAAATGATGACGGAATAAACGAGATAGAACTGCCGTCAGAAAGTCACGAAAACGAGGTCTGCGCCAAAATTCTTGTAAACGATGCAATTTCTAAATTAAATAAACAAGAACAGGATATAATAAGACTTAGATACTTTTGTGAAAAAACCCAGACCGAATCAGCAAAGCTTCTCGGAATATCACAGGTTCAAGTATCAAGAAAGGAGAAAAGAGCCCTTGAAAAGCTGCGGCTTTATATGAGATAATTTGTGTATAAATATTACACACAACCACTAAATATAGAGCAATTTTTGACATATTTTCCAAAGCGCAAAAAAATTGATTTTTTTTGAAAAAAAGTGTTGACATTTGAAAACCGCTGTGGTATTATAATCAGGCACTCTGCAAAAAAGTGCAACGGACCTTGAAAATTAAACAACGACAAACAAAATGGACCCGACAATTAATTTGAGAAATCAAAGTAAATTTAAGGACAAGAAGACAAAACGCCAGTTTTGTTAAGTTCTATTAAACGAGCAGAAATGACTGTTCT
>JAGBUC010000024.1 GCA_017630985.1 Clostridia bacterium | reverse complement strand
GATATGCTTTGGACTCAGAGGTTGTACTGCTTAAGAATATTTTCGAGCAAATTAACGGAATTTTGGAGAGGTCGGCAGTAAAGAGACTTCTTATCGAAACCGAAAACGAATATTCGGTTTATGCTTTGTTTAAAAGGAATTTAAAGGTTAAGGTTGTGCCATCGGCACCTTTATCAGAAAAGCTTTTAACACTTCGTTCGGTTAAGAAAAGCGATGAGGTGAAAAGTATTATCGAGGCTCAGCGCATTGCCGAAAAGGCCTTTGATGACGCTCTCTGCTTTATAAAAGAGGGGGTCACCGAAAGGGAGATTGCTGCCCTGCTTGAATATAAAATGAAGCAATACGGTGCAGAGGGGATTGCCTTTGACACTATTGCTGTATCGGGTAAAAATTCGTCCTTGCCGCACGGAGTTCCGACCGAAAAGCCTGTTATGAAGGGTGATTTTGTGACAATGGATTTCGGCGCGACCTTTAACGGATACTTAAGTGATATGACAAGGACTGTGGCGGTTGGCTATGCCAGTGATGAGATGATAAGAGTATATGACACGGTGCTCTCGGCACAGAGTGCGGTAGCCGATACGGTAAGGTCGGGTGTGCTTTGCAGCGAGGTTGATGCCGCCGCAAGACAAACCATTGAAAAGGCGGGATTTGGAAGTTGTTTCTGTCACAGCACGGGGCACGGAGTTGGTCTTCAAATTCACGAAATGCCAAATCTTTCGCCGAGAGCAGTAGAAACGCGGTTGAGAGCAGGGCAGGTTGTTACAAACGAGCCCGGCATATATATACCGGAAAAATTCGGCGTGAGGATAGAAGATATGCTTTATGTTCAAAAGAATGGATGTAAAAACTTGACAAAAGCGCCGAAACACCTTATAATTCTATAAAGAGATTTATTTTTAAATCTGTTAAAGCAAAAAGTTCTTTTTGGAGGAAAAACAAATATGGTATCAGCAGGAGATTTCAGAAACGGTGTAACTTTCGAAATGGACGGCAACGTCTATCAGATTATTGAATTTCAGCACGTTAAACCCGGTAAAGGCGCAGCTTTCGTTCGTGCGAAAATCCGCAATGTTATTGCCGGCTCTGTTGTAGAGCGCACCTTTAACCCAAATGAAAAATATCCTACCGCCTTTGTTGAGAGAAAGGATATGGAATATTCTTACAACGACGAAGGACTTTATTATTTCATGGACCCCGAATCCTACGAGATGATTCCCGTAGGCAAGGACGACCTTGGCGATGCTTTCAAATTTGTTAAAGAAAATATGACCTGCAAAATCCTTTCATACAAGGGCAAGGTTTTCGGCGTTGAGCCTCCAACATTCGTTGAGCTTGAAATCACCCAGACCGACCCCGGCTTTGCAGGAAACACCGCAACCAACGCAACCAAGCCTGCAACTCTTGAAACTGGCGCGGAAATCCGTGTTCCTCTTTTCATAAACGAGGGAGATATGGTTCGAATCGATACCAGAACAGGCGAATATATGGAGCGTGCATAACGTTAGCATTTTTCCATACAATATAAATATCTTTGATTAAGGAGAACGGTTATGACCATTTCTGAAAAAATTTCTTATATTAAGGGTTTGGCTGAGGGTCTTGCACTCGATACCGAAACCAAAGAGGGCAAGGTACTTTCCGCTATTATCGACCTGCTTGACGATATGGTAGACGAAATTGACGCTATTGATGAGGCTTGTGCCGAAATCGGCGAACAGCTTGATGCCGTTGACGAGGACCTTTCTCTGCTTGAGGATGACTTTTATGCAGAGGATGATTATGACGACGATGAGGACGACGACTATTATGACGATGATGTTTATGAGGTTGAATGTCCTAACTGCAACGACATAATCTATCTTGATGAGTCTATGCTTGAAGAGGAAGAAATGGCCTGTCCAAATTGCGGAACCCGTCTTGAGTTCGAGTTTGAGTGCGATTGCGACTGTGACGACTCTTGCGATAAATAAATTTTATAACTTCGCCGCACTTAAAATTTAAGTGCGGCTTAATTTTAATTAAAGGTGAAACATATGAAAAAATTCAGCTTTTGGTGGCTTTTGCTTTTGCTTCCTTTTGCGGCAGGGCTTACCGTTACATTAACCAATACCTTTTATGAGGCGGAAAAGGCGGTTTTTGACGCTCTTCGTGTTCTTGCTCCCTCCTGTGACGTTCCATTCAGGGCTATTACAGAGCTCGGAAGCGCGGTTGGCGTCATTGCGGTAACCGCTATTATATTTATTGTTTCAATTTTTAAAAAGCATTTCTTCGATATTGGACTGCCCGTTGCCGTAACGGTTATTGTTTCGAGAATTATAAACATAACCATAAAGGAGATTATAAATCGTCCGCGTCCCGATTTTAAAACACTCGCGGCATCTGAAGCAAGTTTCCCAAGCGGACATTCGCAAAACAATATGGCACTTTATATTGCCGTTTTGCTTGTTGCTCTTTTGATTTTAAAGGTTCCCAAATACATAAGATTATCGAAGATTGTTTTCATATCTCTGCCAATTATTATAGGTATTACCAGAATATATTTTGGCGTTCATTATGTGACCGATGTTCTGGCGGGTTGGGGTCTTGGCGCATTTGTTGCCATTACTGTTCACTGTGTTTACTTTTATTTTTATAACAAAAGAAGGAAAATAAAAAATGCCCAAGCTTGATTTTTCGCTTCAGTTCGAGACGGTTAAAGCCCAAGAGGGTGCATACTCGGTTATTATTGTTGCGGCAGGCAGTTCTCGTAGAATGGGCGGCGAGGACAAGCTTATGATGAGCATCTTCGGTGTGCCTGTTATTGCGAGGACGCTTAGAGCGTTTGACAATTCTGCGCTTATAAAGGACATAACCGTTGTAACACGCGAGGAAAAAATTGACGACATATGGCTTATTGCCAAAAAATATTCGATAGCCAAGCTTAAAAGTGTTGTCGCCGGCGGAGCTTGCCGTGAGGAATCGGTTAGAAACGGGGTTGCGCTGTATAAAGGCAAAGCCGAAAAGGTTCTTGTTCACGATGGCGCGCGTCCGCTTGTTTCTAATGATGTTATAAAAAATGTTTGTGATGCTCTTAAAAACAACGACAGTGTGACCTGTGGGGTAAGGCTTAAGGATACGGTTAAAAGGGTTTCGGACGACGGCTTTGCCGTAGAAACCTTAAACAGAGACAGCCTTTTTGCAATACAGACACCGCAGGGAATAAATGTTGAAAGGTTTTTGAGGGCGGCGGCAGACACAGACCTTTCGGTCTTCACGGACGACACCTCTGTTATGGAATCGGTAGGTATCAGGACGGCGATTGCAGAGGGAGACTATAGAAATATAAAGATAACCACAAAAGAGGATATTGCCGCTGCCGAGGCATATCTCAGCGAGGAGTTATAGCTATGAGAATAGGACACGGATATGACGTTCACCGTTTTGCCGAAAACCGAAAGCTTTTCCTTGGCGGAATTGAAATTCCGTCGGACAAGGGACTTCTTGGCCATTCGGACGCTGACGTTTTGCTTCACGCTATATGCGACGCTCTGCTTGGCGCGGCGGCGCTCGGTGACATCGGCCGTCATTTTCCCGACAATGACCAAAGTTTTAAAGATATTGACAGTAAAATTCTGCTTCAAAAAACCGTTGAGCTTATAAACGGAAAGGGATATAAAATTGCAAATATCGATGCAACCGTTATAGCGCAAAAGCCAAAGCTTTCGCCCTATATAGAGGAGATGAGGCGGTGTATAGCGTCCCTCTGCCTTATTGATATCGAATGTGTTAATGTTAAAGCCACTACCGAGGAAAAGCTTGGCTTTACAGGCAGGGAAGAGGGCATAAGCTCACACGCGGTCTGCCTTTTGGAAAGGGATATATAATGGCGATTATCCGCATTGATAAATATTTATCTATTTCGCTTGGAATTTCGCGCGGTGATGCAAAGCTTCTTCTTAAAAGCGGAAAAATTTCTGTTGACGGTAAAACTGTGACCAAAGCCGACACAAAAATTGACGAGCTTTCGGGGGTTACAAACGGGGAAGAAGCGGTTGTATATAAAAAGCATATTTATATCGTTATGAACAAGCCGTCAGGTATCCTTTCGGCATCGAGTGACAAACGGGCAAGGACGGTTCTTGACATTTTGCCTGAGCAGCTTAAAAGAAACGGACTTTCTCCTGTCGGTAGGCTTGACAAGGATACAACAGGACTTCTTATTATAACCGATGACGGCGACTTTCTGCATAGAGTAATTTCGCCTAAAAGCAACATAGAAAAATGCTATTATGCAGAGCTTGACGGAGAGGTTAACGATGATATTATAAAAAGCTTTGCAAGTGGAATTACCCTTGCAAGCGGTGATGAATGTAAGCCTGCGCTTCTTGAGAAGAAAGGCAAATTCGGCGCTTATATTACAATAAGCGAGGGGAAATATCATCAGATAAAGCGTATGTTCGGCACGGTAGGTCTTGGAGTTAACCGACTGCACAGGACGAGAATTGGAAGGCTTGTTCTGCCGGATGACCTGCAAACAGGTTGCTCTCGGGAGCTTACCGAGGCGGAATTGGCGTTAGTTGAATAAATCTTGGTTGTTTTGAACAAAATACTGAAAAATGTTTGTAGATTAAATCTATAGTATTTTCTGTTGTCATCTGTTATAATATAAATGCGGTGACGGGGTTACTATACCCTGTTTACAATTATTAGGAGGCAAATTTATGGCAAGTTTATCACTGCGTAATGTTTACAAAAAGTATCCCGGCGGAGTGGTTGCGGTTTCTGACTTCAACCTCGAAATTAAAGACAAAGAGTTTATTATTCTTGTCGGTCCTTCAGGATGCGGAAAATCCACTACACTCAGAATGGTGGCTGGTCTTGAGGAAATTTCCGAGGGTGAAATTTTAATCGGCGACAGAGTTGTTAACGATGTTGCTCCTAAGGACAGAGATATTGCAATGGTTTTCCAGAACTATGCGCTCTATCCTCATATGACAGTTTTCGATAATATGGCTTTCGGACTTAAGCTTCGCAAAACTCCGAAGGATGAAATTAAGCGCCGTGTTGAAGAGGCAGCAAGAATTCTTGACATTTCTCATCTTCTTGAAAGAAAGCCAAAGGCTCTTTCGGGTGGTCAGCGTCAGCGTGTTGCTTTCGGTCGT
>JAGBUC010000023.1 GCA_017630985.1 Clostridia bacterium | reverse complement strand
TGTAGGAATTTTGTTTGAGGTGTTTAGACGAGTGTGTTCGCTTCCCATAAGGGCGGTAAGCTCATCGCGAACAATTTTAATTACGGTTTGGGCGGGTGTAAGGCTTTCCATAACCTTTTCGCCTATACATTTTTCGCCCACCTTATTAGTAAACTCTTTAGCGACCTTATAGTTGACGTCAGCCTCAAGAAGAGCGAGGCGGATTTCTCGCATAACCTCTTTTACATCCTGCTCGTTAAGCTTGCCTCTTGAGCGAAGCTTTTTAAAGACGCCGCTTAGTTTGTCCGAAAGACTGTCAAAAGCCAATAGGATAACCTCTTTCTTTATATGTTATCACATTTTTTCAATTAAATCTGAAAGCTCTTTAATGTCACATTTTCCTGTCCGAAAACGGTTAATAGCCGATTTTAATGACGAAAGCTTTTTGTTAAAGCCAAGCTTTTGTTCATAATAGAGAAGCTGCGTCTCGGCTCGTTTCACAAAGTCGCTCACGCCCTGACGGGTTATACCCTCGTTTTCGGCAATTTCCGAAAGGGATAGGTCGTTATTATAATAACCGTCTAAAATACGGAACTGCTTTTCGGAAAGAATTGCGCCGTATCGGTCAAGAAGTTCCGAAATATATATATCGGCAGCCATACAACCCACTCCTTGTCAAGTTTTTAACTTGCGGTAAGATTATAACATACCAAACACCATCTGTCAAGTGTTTTTCTTGACAGACCATAAAACTGTTGAAATTATTTCGGTGATATAATATAATTATATCATTAAATGTGTTTGGAGATAAAAATGAAACTCACAAAAATTGTCACAGCCGTTTTGTTGGCAGTTTTAATATGCTTCACTTCGGTTGCCTGCGGCGAAGACTATAAGGATGCATATATTTATGTCGAGCTTAATTCAAGACCACACACCCTCGACCCACAGCTTGCCGAAACAACGGAAGAAATAACTGTTACCCGCGCGCTTTACGATACTTTGCTTCGTTATAATGCCGATGGGGAGAGTGTTCCCTCGGCGGCAGAAAGCTATGAAAATAAGGGCTTGGTTTATACCTTTAAACTAAAATCCGATGCAAAATGGACCGACGGCACACCCGTCACCGCCCACGATTTTGTTTTTGCTTTAAGACGCGCTGTAAATCCCGAAACGGTGGCGCCCTTGGCAAGCAGTCTTTTTTGCATAAAGGGAGCCAAAGCGATTAATAACCGAAGCGCCGATGTTTCTACACTTGGTGTTTTTGCCGAGAATGACTATACCCTTAAAATAGAACTCGAAAGGCAAGACCCCGAATTTTTAAAGGTACTAACAATGCCGATAACCGCGCCCTGCAATCGCGAAATTTTTGAAAATGCCAAGGGCAAATACGGTCTTACGGTCGACACAACGGCAAGCAACGGCTCTTATTATGTGCGAATCTGGAACACTGCAGATAAGTTTTTACTTCGTCTCGCAAAAAATCTCGATTTTAAGGGCGAGTTCGAGGCAAACTCTATGAGGGTATATTTCACTTGTAGCGAAAAGGATGCTATTTATTTGCTCGAAAACGATAATACAGACCTTTCTTTTATCACGACCGAAGAATACCCGTCGGTAAGCTCGGCAGGCTTTGAGGTTGAAAGAACAGAAGACACATGCTATGTTATGTTCATAAATCAAAATATTGATAGGTCGGTCCGAGCCGCGCTGCTCACCTCGGTCGACAGAAAGGGAATTTCTAATTCTCTAGGTGATGTTTACCGCCCTGCCGATACCTTTTTCCCCTCTGCTTTGTCTCTTAAAGGCATAAAATCGGTTGACAGTTACATTATACACGACGAGAACAGCGCCAAGCAGATGTATTTAAATTCGGCGCTGAATACCGAAAATAAAAGCACTTTAACTATCGGCTATCCGTCAGACCCTGTAATTCGGTCGGTTTCAAAATCGATAGCGGCACATTGGCAACAGACACTTAGCTGTTTTGTAAACATCGAGGAAAAGCAAGAAAGCCAATTAAAGCAAGGGTATAGCTATGGCGGATATGATATTATAATTCTGCCTGTCTCCTCGGTTGCGGGCATAACAGCCTCCTACACCTCGAAGTTTTTGTCTGAGAATATTGAGCCGATTTCTCTTCAAGAGAACCTTTTCGGAGAGTATCTTTGCTATCCCATATGCTATTCCTCGACAAATATCGGTGCAGACAAAAAAATGAAGAACCTTAAAAGTTCGACCCACGACGGCATAGTCGACGTGTCACAGCTTATAAAAATGCAGTAAAGCAGAGGCTTAAGCCTCTGCTTTTTTAATCGACAATATTAACCCCATAATGCTCGAACCAGAAATCAAACTGAACAAGCCAGGCAATAAGCTGCGGACGGGACATAAGCTGACCAAACCAGGTCTGGTTTTCGCCCTCCAACAAGTCTGAAAGCTTTTTGGTATCAAGCAGCTCTTTTAGAATTCCGTCGCACTTCAGTCGCAGTTCAAGCATATTTCTGACCGCTTGTTCATAGACGGGGCTATGCGTTTTTGGGTATGGGCTTTTCTTTCTGTAAAGAATCCTTTCGGGAAGAAGCTCGCTCGCAGCCTTTCTGAGCAGAGCCTTTTCAACGCTGTTTTCAAACTTTATGCTCCAAGGAACATTATAGACAAATTCGAGAATGCGGTGGTCGGCAAAAGGCACCCGCACCTCAAGACCGCTATACATACTCATTCTGTCCTTGCGCTCAAGCAGAGAGGTCATAAAATAATTTACCGAAAGCCAGGTTGCAATACGAGCCGTTTTCATATCTGGGCTTTCTTCATTTGTGAGGGGACACTCGGCAATACTTTGCTTGTAGATACTTGAAATGTAGTCGAAACCCTCATCGACTTTGATTATTTCGTCCTTAAATAACCCTGCTCTCACCTTGGGGGAGTGAACCCACGGGAAGAAGCCGCTTTCAAGCATTTCCTTGCGGTAAAACCATGGATAGCCTCCAAAGATTTCGTCGGCGCACTCGCCCGAAAGGACGACGGTGTGCCTTTCTTTTATTTTGGAGCAGAAGTATAACAAAGAGGAATCTATATCGGCTTGACCGGGGATATCTCTCGCCTTTACGGCCTCATACAAAAGACCCGATACCTCTAGGTTTGGGGCGGTCAAAACGGTGTGGGCTGTGCCAAGTCTTTCGGCAAGCCACTCGGCATATTCGTCGTCCCCCTGAGGCTGAAACAAGGAGCTTTTGAAATTTTTGCGGTTATCCTCATATTCAAAGGAATAGGTTGAAAGGGTTTCTCCGTTGTATTTATAGTGTCTAGAGGCTATGCTTGACACCACCGAGGAATCAAGTCCGCCAGACAGCAATACGGCAAGAGGGACATCGCTTACAAGCTGTCGGTTTACGGCATCGAGCAAAAGCTGTTTTGTATGCTGAGCCGCCTCGGCTGATGATATAGTAATATCTTTAGGCACAAGCTCCCAGTATTTTTCTAAGCAAAGACCGTCCGCTGAAAAATATCCGCAGTGGGCGGGTTTTATTTCATATATGTTCTTGAAAACGCCGCTTCCGTTTATTGTTACGGGGGAGAGATATAAAAGCTGCCAGAGCCCCGTTTTGTCGATTTCGGATTTTACATTTGGGTTTTTGAGAAGAGCCTTTATTTCTGACGCGATAAGCAGTGTCGAGCCAACCGATGTATAGAAAAACGGTTTAACGCCGAAGCGGTCTCTTGCTAAAAAGACTCTGTTTTCTTTTTCGTCGACGACGGCGAAGGCAAAAATACCGTTAAGCTTTTGGGCGCATTTTTCTTTATAAATAATATAGGAATATAGTACAACCTCGGTATCTCCGTCGGTTTTGAAGGTTATACCAAGCTTTTGGAGCTCACACCTGAGTTCTTTAAAATTATATATTTCTCCGTTATAAATGATGGTATAGCTATTGCCCTGATATTTTACGGTCATAGGCTGTTTTGCTTTTTCGGGGTCCATAACCGAAAGCCGATTATGAGCAAAGGAATAGAAGTCGCCCGAAATAATACCAGAATCGTCAGGACCTCTTTTTTTCATCGTTAAACTCATTTCGCTAAGAACTTTAACATCAAGATTGTTTTTGTTCCTGAAATCAATCATACCGCATATAGAACACATACGCTTCCTCCGAAAATTATTAGCAGATTTATCACACTATCATTATATGTTTGATTTGCCGTTTTGATTTATAATTTAGGGGATTGATTGTTATTCTAAGTCTTGCACTTTAGGCGTAAATATGTTATCATATTATGAAGAATTGTGCAGGGAGGTTGCATAATGCCTGATAATCGACCTATAGGTGTGTTCGACTCGGGACTGGGCGGACTTACCGTGCTTAAAGAGCTTCAGCGGGTTTTGCCTAACGAAAATATTGTTTATTTTGGTGATACGGGACGGGTGCCCTATGGAAACAAAAGCAACTCGACCATAAAAAGCTATGCTCTTCAGGACGAAAGGTTTCTGCTTTCCAAAAATGTTAAGTATATAGTTGCTGCCTGCGGAACGGTCAGCGCGGTTGCGCCTGACACGGCAAAGGCGTTGCCCGTATGCTTTATGGGTGTGGTTGAAAACTCGGTTAAAGATGCGGTCGAGTGCACTAAAAATAAGAAAATAGGCGTTATAGGAACCTCGGCTACTATTGCCAACGGCGCACACAAGAGGCTTATTGAGAAATATCTGCCCGACGCCGAGGTTACAACAAGCGAATGTCCTCTTTTTGTACCTCTGGTTGAAGAGGGCTGGTTTTCTGCCGACGATGAGGTTGTTATCGGTTTGGTAGAACGTTATTTAAAGCCTATTAAAATCGCAGGGGTCGACACCCTAATTTTAGGCTGTACACATTATCCTGTTTTGAAGGATGCCATAAGAAAGGTTATGGGCGACAAGGTTATGCTTATAAATATGGGCTATTCGACCGCCCGTGCCGTTAAAAGCGACCTTGAAAGGCTTGATTTGTTAAATGACGGCAAAGAGCCCTCGGTTAAGGAATTTTATTTAAGCGACATCACCTCAGGTTTTTCAAAAATCTGTAAAATTCTTTTAGGAGAAGAAACCGACGGTGATAAGGTAGGTTTGGTGGATATCAGCAAATATGAAGCAAGTTTTGATTGAAATTAAGGGTACGCAGCAGTACGACGATGGAAAGCCCGATGTGACCACTTTTATGACGAACGGAAGCTTTAGTTGTGAAAACGGCGTATACAAGCTCTGCTATGATGAAAGCGAAATGATTGGCGCGAAGGGTGTTAAAACCGAGCTTACGGTTGAAAACGGCGAAAAAATGACCCTTTCGAGAACGGGCGGTATGAAGAGCCGTCTTGTTGTTGAAAAGGGAAGAAGACACAGC
>JAGBUC010000022.1 GCA_017630985.1 Clostridia bacterium | reverse complement strand
GCAGGTGTTAAAAACAAACACCTGCACCCTTTTTAGCTAAGTCCAAAGCTTACCGTTAAAGCTTTATTAACCTTATCCATAGACATCATATCGAGGCTTCCCATCTTCTCCTTAAGCCGTTGCTTGTCTATCGTCCTGACCTGTTCAAGAAGAACAATCGAATCCTTTGCCAAGCCACAGCCCGAAGCATTAACCTGGATGTGCGTGGGAAGCTTTGTTTTGTCCTTCTGACTTGTAATAGCCGCCGCTATAACAGTCGGACTGTACTTATTTCCGACATCATTCTGGATAATAAGTACCGGTCTTATGCCGCCCTGCTCAGAACCTATAACAGGGCTTAAGTCGGCATAGTATATATCTCCTCGTTTTACTGTCATTATTTTTCACACCTTGAAAATTTTTCTGTAAATATTTTTACCCTCAGTTTTTGTTTTTAATCATCTTTTTGATATATTCTATGCGGACGAGGTGTGTTTGGTTATTTTTCGGTTGAAATAAAGTTAATTTTATAGTATAATTTTTATGATCAATATTAATGGCGGTGAAATTTTGAAAATACTTGCTATCGGCGATGTCTGCTGTGACGGCGGATGTGAAATGCTTCTTAAAACACTACCCCGTCTTAAAAAAGAGCATAATATCGACCTCACTGTTGTAAACGGCGAAAATTCTGCATCTCAAAACGGAATTTCTCCCGCCTCAGCGCAAATAATTTTTAATGCAGGCGCAGATGTCATAACGGGTGGCAACCATACTCTGCACAGAAGAGATATCCGCCCTTATATTGAATCTAATCCTCGTGTTTTGCGGCCGCACAATCTTCCGAACTCTCTTGCAGGAAGCGGATATTGTCTTATTGATAAAGGCTTTTGTCTGGTAGCCGTTATTAATCTGCTCGGTCAGGTGTATCTTGAGGGTCAGGAGGCGTCAAACCCCTTCCTTGCTGCCGACGAGATTATAGAAAAAGCAAAAGCAGACGGGGCAAACATTATTCTTGTTGACCTTCATGCCGAAGCCACAAGTGAAAAGCGCGCTATGGGTTTTTATCTTGACGGTAAGGTGTCTGCCGTGTTCGGCACACACACCCATGTTCAAACCTCAGATGCCCAAATTCTTCCAAGAGGCACGGCATATATTACCGACCTTGGAATGACCGGTCCTGTTAACAGTGTGCTCGGGGTCGAGCCTGAGCTTATTATCGACCGTTTTAAAAACGGTACTAAGGGAAGATTCAGCTCTGCCGAGGGACGCTGCTCTCTTGAGGGCGCAATTTTTACGGTCGATGCGAAAACAGGCATCGCACAGTCTGCAGAAACAATAAGAATTTTTTAGAGGTTAAATATGTATACAATATTAAAAAAGGCGACTGCGCTGTTTCTTGCTCTTTTGCTGATTTTTGCGGTTGGTTGTAAAGCTGAAGATACCGGGAAAGATAATTCTCAAGACAAACCGTCCGATACTTCTGCCCCTTCAAGCGGCAAGTTACAGTTGCTTTATTGCGAAAACGATACCTTTAATCCATACCGCACAATAAGTAAGCTTAATTCTGAACTGTCTCTTCTGCTTTTCGATTCCCTTGTTAAGCTTGACGATAATTTTGAAATCCATTGGTCTCTTGCAAAATCGGCAAAAACAGAGGGTAATATTTGTACCGTCACATTAAAAGATGCCCTTTTTTCCGATTCCAGTACAGTAACCTCAGACGATGTAGTATACTCATATAATCTGGCGCGCCAAAGCGCACAATATTCTCATCTGCTTTACGAGGTTGCCTCTGTATCGGCGGCAGATTCTAAAACAGTAGTTTTCACCCTTTCAAAACAAGACATAAACTTTGCAAAGCTTCTCACCTTCCCTATCCTTAAGGCAAACTCCGACACCCTTAAAAATGAAGATAATGTCGAACTGCCCCCGATTGGTAGCGGAAGATTTGTATTAAATGAGAGTCACACGGGGCTACAGCCCAATAAAAATCACTTCAGCGGCTCATCTAACATCACCGAAATTTCACTTATCAATGCCCCAGGCAACGAATCTATGAAGCATTATGTTGAGGTTGGCGCAACCGATATATACTATGCCGATTCGAAAGATGACGGCCTTATAAGAATGAGTGGCAAGAAAAAATCCGTAAATCTTAACAATCTGGTCTATCTTGGAATAAATCATAATTACGCGCCTCTTAAAAGCAATCTTCTGCGTTATGCTATTTCTTCCGCGATTGACCGAAGCAAACTTGTTTCTTCGGCATTTTATTCAAATGCAGTCTCAGCAACCGGCTTTTTTCACCCCAATTGGAAAGAGGTTTCCGGCTACCAAACCATACTTCCTGGTGCGGATTTAAAAATATCTATTGAGAATTTGGAAAATATCGGTTATAATAGTTTAGATAAAAGCGGATACCGAAAAAATTCCAGCGGAAATATTGTAGAGCTGTCTCTTCTTGTAAACAAAGACAGTCCGTCAAAGCTTACGGCAGCTTCCCTTATCGCCGAACAGCTTAAAGCCGCGGGAATTAAAATCAATATAAACGCGGTCGACACCGCAAGTTACTATTCTGCTCTGTCATCAGGCAGCTTCCAATTATATGTCGGCGAGGTCAAACTCCCCGCAAATATGGACATCGGTCCACTAGTTCTTGCAGGAGGCTCTGCCGCATACGGAATGGTTTACGGCGCGCCGACAGGTGAATTTGATATCGAAACATCATACATTTCGGTCGTTAATGGGCTCTATAACGGAACTAACACCTTTGCAGATGCCGCGGCGGCACTGCTTTCCTCTATGCCCATAATACCGCTTGTATACCGAAGCTCGCTTGTCTTCTATTCGGGCGACATATCCGATATAGGTGAGGTCTCAGCCTCAGATATTTTCTTTTCGGTAAACGACTATAAATTCAATAAATAATCTTGGGAGGATTTTTTATGATTGCTTACGAAACCAGAATTGGAAAGATTCACATTTCCGAAGACTATCTGCAAAAGCTTATCGGTCAAGCCGTAACATCCTGCTTCGGAGTTGTCGGTATGGTTCCAAGCGGAAGCAAACAAAAGCTTCTTGGACTGCTTTCAAGAAAAGAAAGCCTCAACAAAGGCATAATCATCCGTGGAAATGCAAACTCCATTTCTATCGAGCTCCACATTATCGTTTCCTATGGAATGAATATAAATGCAATTGCTCAGAGCATCGTTCATAAGGTAGAATACACCGTCACCGAAGCCACAGGCATCAAGGTTGATAAGGTAACCGTTAAGGTTGACGGCATAAGAGAATAGTTTTCTGCCAATTGTCGAATTTTGCAATTTTAAGGAGTGTTTTAATGTTTAACGGAAACATACTGCGGGACGCGATTATTTCGGCCGCAAATAATATAGCAAATCAAAAGAAAGCGGTCGATGACCTTAACGTCTTCCCCGTTCCCGACGGAGATACCGGCACCAATATGTCTATGAGTATAGGCAACGCCGCACGCGAGCTTGCACGTCTTGAAAACGAGACGGTAGGAAAGGTTGCTTCGGTTGCCGCATCCGCATTGCTTCGCGGCGCCAGAGGAAACTCAGGCGTTATCACCTCGCTTCTTTTCAGAGGCTTTTCAAAAGGCTTTAAGGATGCAGAGGAAATAACCCCTGAAAATCTTTCGGCTGCCTTTAAGGCCGGCGTTGAGGCTGCATACAAAGCGGTTATGAAACCCACCGAGGGCACAATTCTCACGGTTGCTCGAATTGCGTCGGAATATGTTGATAAGGCGGTTGAAGATGGCAAGGATGCTCTCGCCGTTTTCGAGGCTGCTATAGAGGGCGCTAAAGTCGCCCTTGCCCAGACTCCCGAAATGCTTCCCGTGCTTAAAAAGGCAGGGGTTGTCGACGCGGGCGGACAGGGCTTTGTCGTAATTCTTGAGGGTATGTATTCGGTCTTCAAGGACGGCGTTATGATTGAATCAAAAGGCGTCACCGTCGAAGAGCCAGAAGAGGAAGAAAACTCTTCAAGAAACGCTGCGGGCGAGCTTGAAGATTTTGATATAAACTTCCCCTACTGTACAGAATTTATTGTTAATAGGGCTGAAGACTGCGACAAACAACCAAGCGAGCTCCGTTCATACCTCGAATCTATCGGTGACTGTGTCGTAGTTGTAGACGACGAGGAAATTATAAAGGTCCATGTTCATACCGACCATCCCGGCAACGCTATCGAAAAGGCGCTCACCTTTGGTTCTCTTGTAAAGCTTAAAATAGAAAATATGGCAG
>JAGBUC010000021.1 GCA_017630985.1 Clostridia bacterium | reverse complement strand
TTAATATCCATGCTTTATTCTCCTTTATAACTTTATAACTCAATAAAGTATATTAGGCATTCGGGCATAATATGAAAAAACCGAAGATAATCTTGCGATTATCTTCGGTTTTTTTATGTATTATCCTTTTTAACCTTAAAAATCAGCCTTAAAAAACCACCCAACAACTTTGGACTTTTAACCAATACCACCTTCATAAAGACCCTCCTATCTACAGCATTTGGAATAGCATAATCCAAGTATAATAACCGCTGCGGAAAGAATTACCACCAAGCATTTTGCAGGAAGAAAGAAAGCCAGCAGAAGTCCCGCCGCAAAGGCGGCAATTAAAACCCCATTCTTAACCCCTCGTTTTCTTCTGATAATACCACCCCACACCGTTTATTTTTTTGCCTATTACATTATATTAAGCCTATTAAAAAGGGTTACAAAAAATGAGAGCCATCTGGCTCTCATTTTTTAGCATTCCATATTTTTAAATCCTTAAGCTCGTCAAACATCGCAAGATATGAGCTGTATCTCGTTTTTTCAATATCGCCTTTCTTCACCGCTTCGCAGACCGCACAACCTTTTTCGCCTATATGCTTACAATCGGAAAAACTGCACCCACACTCAAAGGGTTCGAACTCAGGAAACAACTGTGGAAGCATTTCCTTAAATTTAAAATCGCCCTTGTCTGCCTCAAGTGAGGAAAACCCAGGAGTATCGGCAACATATCCGCCAAACTCGTGACTGAAAAGTTCTGTATGCCGAGTGGTATGTCTGCCTCTTCCAAGCTTATCGCTCACCTCTCCAACCGACAGGTTGAGTTTAGGGAAAATAATGTTAAGCAGACTTGATTTTCCCGCGCCTGAATTTCCCGTAAATGCCGAAACACAGTCCTTAAGCTCGGCTTTAATTTTATCCACGCCTTCTAAGCTCACAGCCGAACATGCAACCGTTTTAAAGCCCGCCCTATCATAAATTCCGCACCAATGCGAAACATCCTCAAGGTCGTTTTTATTAAAAATAATAATCGGCTCAATATTATTATACTCGCAAATAGCTGTCATTCGGTCGATAATAAGGGTGTTCGGTGTTGGCGTAACAGAGGAGGAAACGATAAATAGCATGTCGTTGTTGGCAACAGGCGTTCTCAACAGACAGTTTTTTCGGGGGGTCACCTCTTCAATAACCCCTTTTTCGCCACTAACTAACACCTTAACTCTGTCGCCTACAAGGAGTGTTGTTCCCCTCTCTTTAAACCGTCCCCTTGCCTTGCACTCTATAATGCCGGCATCAGTTTCAACGTAGTAAAAACTCGAAATTGCCTTAATGATAATTCCGTCCATACTACTCGCCCGAAGAACTTGCTGTATTGGTGTTTATAACCTTAACGGTTCCCTTAGAATCTTTAATCTGAATTGTCATAACATTAACGGTATTTCCTTCGCTTATAACATACTTAACAGTAAGAGTTTTTGGATACGAGCCAACATTTATTTCTTCAAACTTATATCCCTTTATTGTACCCTGACTAAAGTCGAGCTCTCCAAGTCCGCTGTTGAAAATTTCTTTATTTCCGTCAAACAGCGAGACGCTTTCGGCATAGTCGAAACTGCCGTATTTAACAAGGTCTAGGCTGAAATCAACAACAGGATTTGGTCCCTTACTTACAACAATATCTACAGTCGAGCCTTTAGGCACCTGTTTTGTATCATTAGCGGAGGGTACTGTTCCGCAAACATACCCCTTGTCTACAGTATCAGAATAATCTTCGGTAACCTTTCCAACCTTAAGTCCGTTTGCAGCAAGCACAGCCGCATACGAGCCATCCTTAATGTTTATAAGATTAGGCAGGTCAACATATTCAAGCTGAGGGCCGGTACTTACATATACCTTCACTGTTGAATTAAGCGCGACGGTTGTGCCAATTTTAGGTTCAGTTCTGATAACGCAATTTGCATCAACGTCTTCGCTTGGCTCTTCAATAAATTCAAGGGTGAAATCGTAAGAGTCGAGCACATTTTTCGCCTTAATTTCGGTATAACCGTAAATGTTCGGAATTTGTACCGTCTTCTCACCCTGAGAAATATATATTGTTATAACCGCGCCCTTTTTAACCTTTCTACCCTCTTCTGGGCTCTGTTTGAAGATTTGCTCAACCGCATAATCGCTGCTATAGCCATACTCGCGTTCAAACTTAAATATTTCGCTATATTCCTCGTTTGTTGTAACGTCAATATAATTTTCTCCGATAAAGCTCGGCACCTCTATTTCAGCGCCCGTATCACCGGTAAATATTTTTAAAACAAATAAAAGCAGAATTATAATTGCAACAACGAAGGTTGCCGAAATTCCCGCAAGTATCGGAATGATGGATACCTTTTTCTTTGGTGCCTCATCCTTAGTTTCGGTATCAGGAATAAATCTTGTTGGCGAGTCATCAACAAAATAGTCATAATCAAATGTGACCGCAGGATTTTTCTTGAACGCTTCAAGGTCGCAAAGCATTTCAGCAGCAGAGCTATAACGTCTTGAAGTCTCTTTCTGCATTGCATGCATAGTAATCTGCTCAAGACCTAACGGTATAGAACCGTTGATATCACGTGGCAGTGTCGGGTCTTTCTGCAGCTGCATAATCGCAACCGAAACCGCGCTTTCGGCCTGGAACGGAAGCTTTCCGGTCAGCATTTCATAAAGCATAACGCCAACCGAATATACGTCAGCCTTTTCGTCGGTTTTCTCGCCTCTTGCCTGTTCAGGACTGATATAATGCACCGAACCGATTGCCTTATCGGTTATTGTTCTTTGCTCGCTTCTGGCAAAGCGCGCTATACCAAAGTCGGTAACCTTAATCGAGCCGTCAGACAGCACCATTATATTCTGAGGCTTTATGTCTCTGTGAACAACCCCTCTGTCGTGTGCATGCTGAAGACCGCGCAAAATCTGAAGCGTGAAATGCACAGCCTCACTCCAGCCAAGAGGACCGCTTCTCTCAATATGCTCCTTAAGGGTTATGCCCTCAATATATTCCATGACAATATACTGAATTAGGTCGCCAAAACTAACATCAAAAACCTTAACAAGATTTGGATGCGAAAGCACGGCAATCGCCTTCGACTCGTTTTTAAAACGGCGTAAGAACTCGTCATTCTCACTGAATTCTTCCTTAAGAATTTTAACGGCAACTATTTTATTTTCAACATTGTCGTATGCCTTATATACGACCGCCATTCCGCCAATTCCCAAAATTTCCTGAATTTCATATCTTCCGTCAAGACGTTTTCCGAGATATTTATCCATATAAAAAACTCCATTCCGCCCAACAGGGCAAAAACAAATAATTAGTAAATGAGTACCGCTGTAATATTGTCGGGTCCTCCCGCATTGTTGGCTAATTCAATAAGCCTATCTGCACACTCACTAGGACTGCATTCAAGCGTTGCCTTTAATATATCAGCTTCCTCAACGCAGTTTGAAAGCCCGTCAGTACAGATAAGCAGTGCGGAATTTTCAGGCTTGAGCACAATATTATAATCGCACATTACCGTGCTTTCAGCGCCGACCGCCCTAGTAATTATGTTTTTCTTCGGATGACTTTTAGCCTCTTCCTTGCTTATTTCTCCGCTTTGCACCATCGCTTCAACAACCGAGTGGTCAACCGTCAGCTTTTCTATGTCAGACGGTCCGACAAGATAGGCTCTGCTGTCACCCACATGCACAATATGAGCAAGATTATCAATAACAAGCGCGGCAACGACCGTCGTTCCCATTCCGCTGTATAATTCATCCTCACGCGCAAGTTCGTAAACCTCGGTATTTGCCGAGTCAACCGCAGCCCTCAACAGATTTTCTATGGCAGTTGAATTCATTTTAGGGGAATATGATTTTACAATATAATCGGATATAAGGGTCGCCGCTTTCTCACTGGCAACGTTTCCGCCCTTTGCGCCGCCCATTCCGTCACACACGACCGCAAAAACCGCGCCGCCCTCAAATTCACCCATAAAAAAGGCGTCCTGATTGGCAGTTCTCTTTTTGCCGACATCGGTCCTACTGTAAACCTTCATTTTTATCCCCTCCTTCACTTTCAAATTTTCGGCGGAGCTGACCGCAGGAGGCATCAATATCTCCTCCCAGCGTCCGTCTCACCGTTGTATTCAGACCAAGCTCATTAAGCCGCTTGGCGAACTTCATTAAAGCGTTCCTGTCACTTTTTTCATAGTCGTTTTCCTTTACAGGATTAACAGGAATTAAATTTATATGGCACATAACACCCTTTAATATCTGCGCAAGTCTTACAGCGCAAGCTTCTGTGTCGTTTTTTCCTTTAATCATCGCATATTCAAATGATATGCGTCTTCCGGTAATCTTTTGATAGTCGCGACAAGCCTTTATAAGCTCCTCAATATTCCAACGCCTGTTAACCTTCATCATCTCACTTCTAAGCTCGTCAAAGGGGGCGTGAAGTGAAATAGACAAGGTTATCGGCAGATTAAGCTTTGCCAACTCGTATATTCCCGTTACAACCCCTGAGGTTGAAAGGGAGATGTGTCGGTATCCGATGCCAAGACCTATCGGGTCAGACACCATTTCAAGAAACTTTTTAACATTATCGAAATTATCAAGCGGCTCACCCATTCCCATAAGCACAATGTTCGAAACCCTGATAACGTTGTCCTTTGCCGCCATCTCAACCTGAGCCAGCATTTCGGACGGATAAAGATTGCGGAAGAGTCCCTCAAGACCCGACGCGCAAAAGCTACAGCCCATACGGCAGCCGACCTGTGTCGATATGCATACAGTATACCCGTGATTATATTTCATCAAAACCGATTCTATTCTCTCGCCGTCGTGAAGCTCGTAAAGATATTTCACCGTCTCATCAAGCCTTGATTCAAGCCTTTTTATAATTTTCACGGTAGGTATAAAGTATATTTCACTGAGCTTTTCACGTAAAGCCTTGGAAATATCGCTCATTTCCTCAAAGCTTTCGGCAGAGCCTCTAAGCCATTTGTAAACCTGTTTTGCGCGGAATTTCTTCTCACCCAAGGCCTCAAAATCACTTTCAAGCTCCAAAAGACTTAAAGAACGGATATCCTTTTTATCCAAACTTTCACCTCGATTTATAAAGCACCGCAGCATAAAATCCGTCACTGCCGTCGGTCTGCGGACAATAGGTTTTTTCAAAGCAAAGGCTGTAATTTTTATGACAGCTTAAAAACCAATCAACATTGCCTCTGTTTTCTTTTTTGTTAAGTGTGCAGGTCGAGTAAAGAAGTTTGCCGCCAACCTTTAAATATCTGTCGGCATTTTCTAAAATTCTTCTCTGAATTTCACCGAGTTCTTCAAAGGATGCCGCCTTGTTATATTTTATATCAGGCTTGCGCCTTATAACTCCTATTCCCGAACAAGGCACATCGCAAATTATACGGTCGAAAGACCCAATATTATTATCAAAAACCGTAGCATCGCCAACCGAAGCCAAAATGTTTTTAATACCAAGCCTTTCTGCTCCGCTTTTTATAAGCTCTACCCTTTGTTTATATAGGTCAAAGGACAGCACCTCGCCGTCTTTAGCATACATTGCCGCTGTAAAGCTTTTACCACCCGGCGCGGCGCACATATCAAGAACTCTTGAACCGCTTTCTATTTCAAGACTTTTAACCGTAAGCTGACAGGAAAGGTCCTGAACAAAAAACAGTCCGTTTTTATATTCATCAAGCCCCTCAACCGAGCACCCCGAAATTATAAGCGCATTTTCCTCTTTAGTAGTCTTAGTGGCAACGCCCTTTTCCGAAAGCTCCAAAATCAGCTTTTCAGTAGTGGTTTTAAGTGTGTTTACCCTTATATATATCGGCGGCGGCTCAAGACAAGACTCCAAAAAACTTGCCGTAAAATCGTCGCCATAATCATCAATAAGCATTGATACTATATGTGCAGGACAGGAATACCTAACCGAAATGTCGTTTATGCTCTTTCCGTTTGGAAGCGGGGTTTCGGTTCTTAAAAGATTTCTGAGAACCCCGTTCACAAAGGAAGCGTTAAACCCTTCTTTCGACCTTTTAACAAGACTCACTGCCTCGTTAACCGCAGCCGAGTTTGGTATTTTGTCAAGATATTTAATCTGAAAAACCGCGCTTCTCATCACCGCAAGGGTGTATGGTTTAACCTTTTTAAGCGGAGTTTTTATAAGCTTCTTTAAATAATAATCTATCGTTACAAGCCTA
>JAGBUC010000020.1 GCA_017630985.1 Clostridia bacterium | reverse complement strand
TGCAATAAATTTTGGCGTAGAAGCGGTTGCTTGGACATTACCCATAAATTCAGCTATAGAGTTAGTGTTAAATACTGCTTTCAGTTCTAAGATAACAGGATATAAGCTTTACGAACAGCTTAAGGATGCAACTATTCCTTTGCTACTATCACTTTGTATGTGGGGATGCATAAGAATTCTGCAACTGATTAATATGCCGCTTGTTATAGGCTTGATAGTGCAGATTTTGCTTGGTGTTATAATATATATGGTCCTTTCTGCTGCCTTCAAAGTGAAGGAATTCCAACAGTTACTTATGCTAATAAAATCTAAGCTACATCGATAATATATAAAAAACACCCCCGAACTGTGTTCGGGGGTGTTTTTTACTGTTCGCTTATCGCTGAAATGTCATACGGTGTTGTCTGATATACAAAATAGTTAAGCCAGTTTGAATAAAGAAGATTTGCAGATGACCGCCAACTTACCATTGGCAACAACGAATCGTCGTCGTTAGGGAAATAGTTTACAGGGACTTCAATAGGAAGCCCTGCGTTTTTATCTCGTAAATATTCTTTATTTAACGTGTCTGCATCATATTCTGAATGACCGGTTATAAATATCTGTCGTCCCTTGTCGGTCGATACAGCGTATATCCCGGCTTCTTCACTTGCCGCTAGAATTTTAAGCTCGGGCACGGCTTCAATATCTTCACGCAGTACGGTAGTATGACGAGAATGGGGGACCATAAAGCTGTCATCAAAGCCTCTGAACAGTATAGAACCCTTGTGCTCTACGGTATGGGGGAAAACCCCGAACAGCTTTTTATCAAGCCTTTTTTTGTTAATACCATAGTGATAATATAAAGCCGCCTGAGCCGCCCAGCAAATATGAAAGGTGCTTGTAACGTGAGTTTTACTCCACTCCATAATGGTGCAAAGCTCATCCCAATACTCAACCTCTTCAAAATTCAAGTGCTCGACAGGAGCTCCCGTTATGACCATTCCGTCAAAATTGCAGTGCTTAACCTCGTCAAAGGTTTTGTAAAAGGCAAGCATATGCTCCTCTGCAGTGTGTGTAGGCTTATGGGTAGACATCATAAGCAGTTCCATTTCAACCTGAAGAGGCGTATTACCAAGAAGCCGCGCAAGTTGAGTTTCTGTAACGATTTTGGTAGGCATAAGGTTAACAATCAAAATCTGCAAAGGACGAATATCCTGTGTCAGAGCTCTTGTCTCGGTTATAACGAAGATATTTTCTTCGTTCAACACCTTGGTTGCAGGTAGTTCGTTCGGTATTTTAATAGGCAAGGTTTATAACCCTCCTTAATTTAAATGTTTGCGAGTGCCTGTTTAATATCTTCAACTATATCATCGGAATTTTCAATTCCAACAGAAAGTCTGATAAGGTCAGGCGCAACACACGCCTCAACCAGTTGCTCGTCGGTGAGCTGTCTATGGGTGTGACTTGCGGGGTGCAAAAGACATGTTTTAGCATCTGCGACATGGGTGACAATGCTTACGAACTTCAGGCTGTCCATAAACTTTATAGATGCCTGTCTGCCGCCCTTAACAGCGAATGCAAGCACGCCGCAGGTGCCATTTGGCATATATTTTTGCGCAAGGTCATAATATTTATCTCCCTCAAGTCCTGCGTAGTGAACCCAAGCAATCTTATCCTGAGACTTTAAGAACTGCGCCACCTTAAGAGCGTTTTCGCAGTGCCTTTCCATTCTGACGTGTAGCGTTTCAAGACCCAGATTGAGATAAAAAGCATTTTGAGGAGACTGTATAGAGCCAAAATCTCTCATAAGCTGAGCGGTCGCCTTAGTGATATATGCGCCCTTGCCAAAACGCTCGGTGTAGGTTATTCCGTGGTAGGAATCGTCAGGGGTGGTGAGTCCTGGGAATTTATCGGCATGCTTACTCCAGTCGAAATTACCGCTGTCTACAATACATCCGCCAACGCCAACGCCCTGTCCGTCCATATATTTTGTCGTCGAGTGGGTTACAATATCAGCGCCCCATTCAAAAGGACGGCAGTTTATAGGGGTTGCAAAGGTGTTATCAATAATAAGCGGAACACCGTGTTTATGGGCAAGGCGCGAGAACTTATCAAAATCAAGCACTGTGCAAGTAGGATTTGTAACCGTCTCTCCGAAAACGGCTTTGGTGTTGGGTCTAAAGTATTTATCAAGTTCTTCTTCCGATAGGTCTTGGTCTACAAAGGTGCACTCAATGCCCATCTTTTTCATTGTAACACCAAAAAGATTATATGTTCCGCCATAAATAGCAGATGAGGCAATGAAATGGTCACCGGCCTCGCAAATGTTAAAAATCGCATAGAAATTGGCAGCCTGACCCGAGGAAGTAAGCATGGCGGCAACGCCGCCCTCAAGTGCACAAATTTTTGCCGCTACGGCATCATTGGTTGGGTTTTGAAGACGGGTGTAGAAATAACCCTCTGCCTCAAGGTCGAACAGCTTGCCCATAGCGTCACTAGTGTCATATTTAAAGGTTGTGCTTTGATAAACGGGAAGCTGACGGGGTTCACCCTCAGACGGCTTCCAACCCTCATGGATACATTTTGTTTCAATTCTCATCTTTGTTTCCTGCCTTGCTTAAAAATTTTCGATAACCTGCTCCGCGCTGAACACAGCGGGAAACACGGCTTAAGGTTGCAGAGCTTATATTTGTAGCCTCTATAACCTGATTATAGGTTTTGCCTTCCATAAATAGCTTTGCAGCGGCAATTCTCCCAGCCATCTGCTCAATCTCTTTATAGGTGCAAAGGTCATCAAGTAGAAGACGGAAGTCGTCTGGGTTGTCTATTTCGGCGAAGAGCCTATAAAGCTCTTCAAGCATCTCTTCACTTATTTTTTGAGGCATACAGACCCTCCTAATATATAGTAAATTTATTATACTTTAATTTAGCAGTGTTGTAAAGCGGTTTTTTTATTTTAAGGAAATCATTGCAGCAAGGGTGCCTCGTTTTCCGCCCGTAGCCCTGTGAGAGTGAAAAATATCGGAGTTGCAACATGTGCAAAGGTCGGCAACATCTATATTTTCTGTTTTAATTCCGCTGTTTAAAAGTATTTGGCGATTGGTTTCGCGAAGGTCCAACATATATTTTCCGTTTCCTTTTGAGGTGTAACAAGAATTAAAGTCAAGATATAATAGTTTGTTTATTTCGTTTATTACTGGGTCATCAACCTCATAACAGCACACACCAATGTTGGGACCGATTCCAACCAGAATATTCTCGGGTTTTGCGCCAAATTCTTTGCTCATCAATTCAACAGTCTTTTTGCCGATTTCTGCTACCGTACCGCGCCATCCTGCATGCGAGGTTGCGACAGTTTTTGTAACGGGGTCAAAAAATACGAGGGGAGTACAGTCGGCATATTGAGTGACAAGCACAATATCCGTTTCATTTGTAACAAGTCCGTCTATATCAGTATAATCGCGTTCTCGGAAAATACCCTTACCGACATCATCCTTAGTCACAATCCTTAAATTTGCAGTATGTGTTTGCTGTGACAAAACAGCATTTTCAGCCTTCACACAGAAAGCAGCGCAAAATCTTCGATAGTTTTCAAGAACATTATCTCTATTATCTCCAAGTGAAAAGCCAAAGCTCATTGAGGCACAGTCTCCTGTGCTAATCCCTCCAAGTCTTGTTGAAAAGGCGTGAAGGTTGCCACCAGCGGATTCAAGCTTTGGAAAGGTATAGTATACAACACCGTCGTTTTCGTGGCGGTTTAAGGTTTTGGATATAATCATAATAAACTCCTAAAATAAACAAACGGAGGCAAACCTCTGCCTCCGTGTCAAATTAATATGCGTTTTTATAATCGGCGTATTTTTCCTGAACGGTTGCCGAGTTAAGAATAACACCAAGCACTCGAATATTTGCAAGTGCAACACTGTCAAGAACCTTCTTTAAATCGTCGTGTTTGGTAATCTTTTCTTTAACTACTAAAACAAGGCCTTCTGTTTTTGGCGCGATAACAAGAGGGTCGGACACAAGACCTAACGGAGGAGAATCGATAACGATAAAGTCGTATATAAGCTTAAGCTCTTCCATAAGCTTATCCATAGCGGTTGAAGAAAGCATTTCAGATGGGTTTGGAGGTATAGAGCCTGCGGGCAAAACATAGAACGAGCCACTAACCTGTAAAATAGAATCCTCAACCTTTGCAAAACCGGCAAGAACCCCCGAAAGACCCGATGTGTTTTCAAGATGCAGTTTCTTAGATATGGACGGTCTTCTGAGGTCGCCGTCTATTAAAAGAACTCGTTTGCCGAGCTGAGACAGAGCAATAGCAATATTGATTGCGTTGGTTGTTTTTCCGTCTCCTGCTTTAGGACTTGATACGGTTATTGTTTTGCAACTTGTAACACCCGAAAGCAGAAAAAGGAGATTTGTACGAATAGTCTTGTAGGATTCGGAAACGGCAAACTGCAGGTCTGAAGCGGTGGATGCTGTTTTATTATTCTGCATTTCCATAACGTTTACCTCCCGATGTTTTGTTTTCGAAAACAGGAACAGAACCAAGAAGCGGAATATCATAACGCTCCTTGAAATCTGCTTCGTTTTCAATTGTGTTTTTCATAAGGTCAATAACAAGGAAAACGATGAAGCAGATAACCATTCCTGCAAGGAATGCGGCAATAACCGTGCTTGTTGTGCGGGGCTCTATCTGAGCCACCTTTTCTGCATTAGCCATAATTTTAACATCAGCAGGGGAAAGGGTGTTTTTAATGTAGGTGGGAACTATTTCAAGGAAAGTATTAGCAATATTCATAATTTCCTTGGGTGAATATCCCGTGACCGATATGTCGATGAAAAGGGAGTTTTCACTGCGGTCGCTAACAGAGAAGATAGGACGAAGCTCGGTATAGTCGTATTTGCCACCAAGCGCACTTGAAAGCTCCTTGTAAATATTATCACTCGTCAAAATGTCAACACAGGTAGTAACAAGATAAAGAGAGGCCGACATAGTAGCAGAGGAAATGGTGTTTGAGTTTTCATATGACTCTGCGAGACCACCGTTGTTTACAAGAATAGAGGTACTTGTTCTGTATACGGGCTTTACTATAAGCAAGCAGTAGCCGAAGGCCAGAGCAGCACAAAGAATTCCTGACAAAAGTATAGGAACGATATGTGAAACAAATAGCTTAAACAGTTTTGAAACGTCTATTTCTTTCAAAAATAACCCTCCAATATAATATATTAATACACAGAAAGAATTATATCACATAATATTTACATTTACAAGAAAATCTTTTTAAGATTTATGAGGCTTCACAAAAACAGTTTTGTTATCGGTATATATCACCATACCGGTCTTTGCACCGCTTGGTTTTTTAACGAAGCGAACCTCTGTAAAATCAACAGGAACATTATCCGAAAGAGCGGCTTTAGAGTGAGCCGCGGCAAGCGAGGCCGCAAAAACGATATCCTCATCTTTTGGAGCTTTACCGTCTGTTATAAGAATAACGTGACTTCCAGCAATGTTTTTGGTGTGGAACCAGATATCGTTTTTAGATGCCGTCTTAAGGGTTAAAAGGTCGTTTTCGCGGTTGTTTCGTCCAACAAGAATTTTAAACCCGCTTGGCGAACAGAACTCTTTGGCAGACTGTGTGGATGGTTTCCTTTTTACAGAAGCTCTTCTCAGAATATAACCCGCCTCGACAAGCTCATCACGAATCTCGTCAAGCTCTGCTATCGTTTTACAGCGTGAAAGCGAGTCGGATACAGAGTCTATATATAAAAGTTCTTTCTCATCGTTTTTAACCAACTTGGATAGTGTCTGTTCGGCGGTATAACTCTTTTTATATTCTTTAAAATACTTTGCGGCATTTAAAGCAGGGGAAAGGGCAGGGTCTAGAGGTATGGTTATCTTGCTCAGATTTTCGTCATAATAGTTCTGAACCTTAACCGACGACGCCCCTTTTTCAATACTATATATATTTGCTTTAAGCAGCTCGCCGTATATTCTAAGATTTTCACGGTTTTCGCATTTTGCTAAATCTTTAAGGCGGTATGAAAGCCGTCTTTCGATGCGGTTTTTAATGTTGCTTAAAAGCCGTATAATGTCTTGCGATTTTGCCTTAATTCGCGCATTTGCATCGCGTCCTGCAAAAAAACTGTCCAAAAGTTTGCTGTAGTTTGGGAAAGTTTGACTATTTGTCATATTGCCATATTGCGTTATAGGTATATATGAAAAATCTCTTGCGCTGTCGTCCTCAATATTTTTAATTAAATGTGGCTTATCGGTAGATAGTAAGGTTTCAAATCTTTCTATCGCAAGTTTTATTTTATTTTCGTCACAGTCACATGCAGACATATCGACATCGGCACCGCTTAAAAAGGCAAGTTCTCTTGATACAAGAGGCGATACGCCGTCAAAAACGGAGCAAAATACAGAGGACAGAGACTCTCTGCTTGATAATATTTCAGAGACAGCGGTCTCGCGGTCTGTAAGAAAAGGATTAAGCTTTTCGGGCTTTTCGGGCAAAGTATACATAGCGCCGGGTTGTATAATTCGTGAACTGCGCTCGATGTCTGAGCGGTGCATAGCATCGATAATTCTGCCGTTCTCGTCACAAAGTATAATATTTGCCTTGCCTGTGATAAACTCTGCCATAATAAAGGGATAGATTTTATCACCCATCTCGTTATAAGACATAAACGATATTTTAACAATTCTGTCGAGTCCAATCTGCTCTATCGAAACAATCTTCGCAGAGGATAGATGCTTTCTAAGCAACTTGCAAAAATTCGGAGGCTCGGGCGGATTTTCAAACTGTGCTTCGGTTATATGAATTCTTGCCGTTCCCGATTTTGCAGTCAACAGAAGTTTGCCTGTAAAGGAGGCGGAACGCAGCAGAAAAACCAGCTCGTCGCGGGACGGCTGGTGGATTTTATCGGCTCTGCAGCCGACACAACATTTAAGTTCTTCTGTAAGGTAATGTAAAAAAACTCCGTCAAGCGACATCTCAATCTCCCAGAAGATTTTTTATAGAATTATAAGTGTTATACAAATCATTCAAATCGGCATTCTTGCCCGATGCCGTAAGGTCGTCGATACATTTCTTGACAATTTTAAGCTGTTTTTCAATGTATCTTCGTGATATAGGCTCTTCTGCAGAAAGCTTTCCGCAACGAAGAAAGACATCATCGGGAGAAAAACAAGCTCCCGAATATTGAACCTTTAAAACGGTATAAACCCTATCTGACTCGTCCGTGGCAACCTCGCAAACTATTTCAAACCCGTTTTCAGACAAATATTTTCGAAGAGCGTCTGCCGAGGTCATAGGCTGAAGTATAAGGGTGTAACGGCTGTCCTTAAGCCACGGAGCCTCTTCGATTATCGACGAGATAACCTCTCCGCCCATCCCTGCAATAGTTACACAGTCAATCTCGTATGGCTTAACGGTTGAAAGACCAAAACCAAGCCTTGTGTCAATTTCGCAAGTCGCGGTTTTTTGAATATTCAATCTTGCGGTTGCAAGTGGCTTTTCTTTAATATCTGATGCGATACAAAAGGGTGAAATTCCGTTTTGCCTTAAATATATAGGAAGATGACCGTGGTCTGTACCTATATCGGCAACCCTCGCGCCTTTTGGCACGAGGGTTGCAACAGTGTAAAGTCGTTTTTTAAGTTCTCGCATTATTTGTTGAAATAAGCGTTAAGTTTTTCAAGCAGAGCATCAACATCAGTTCCGTGAACCTCACAGGCCTGCTCGATAGATTCGCCTCTTGAAGCGGGACATCCAAGACAGTGCATTCCGATTTCGAAGAAATATTCTGCACATCCTACGTCCATATCAAGAATGTCACCGATTAACATATCCTTTGTAATTTTAACAGCCATTTAAGTATCTCCTTATTTATGATTAAAACAATTTTGTTTCTTTCTCGGCGTCAAATCTGCCGTGATTATAAAGCTTGCGGTTGTCCATAGACCACATTTTACCTGTAAACTCACCGCTATTGACATTTTCGGTTGCCTCGCGCATTTCAAACATACGGGCGTCAAGCATATCAAGTGTGCTTAAAAGCTCTGCCTCAACAAAAGCAGGGCGCACTGATGAACCAAACTCAGGCTCGCCGTGGTGGGACAAGACCATATGCTCAAGAAGCATAACCGTGTCGGACGTTATTCCAAGCTTTTCGGCAGTTTTTTCAATCATCATCGCACCGGTAGCGAGGTGACCGAGTAGGTTTCCTCTAACTGTATATCCCGAAGCCAGACCCGACGGCGTCATTTCATATTCGGTAGTTTTTGCAATATCGTGAAGCATAGCTCCGGCGAGCAATAACTCTTTGTCGATAAATGGATAAATTTCTGCAACCTTTTGCGCTAGGCGAACTATTGACAAGGTGTGCATCAGAAGACCGCTTCTGATAGCATGATGAAGCTTAAAAGCGGCGGGCCAGAAAAGCAACTTCTCCTTATGCTCGCAAAGCAGGGTAGTAACAATAGCCTTAAGGTCAGGGTCGCTAAACGAGTCGGCAACCGAGACAAGCTCTGCGAACATTTCCTCTCCCGAATACTCTGCCGAGCCTACAAGCAGACTTGCATCTATCTGGTCGGCGGGCACGGCATGACGGATTTTTTCAATGCGCAACTGGTCGCTTCCGTTGTATTGGCTCACACTTCCTCGCACTTTAACTATGTCTCCAGGCAAATATTCGCCGTGTACACTAGCTGAATAAGACCAGAGTTTTGCGTTAATTTCTCCTGTCTTATCACCAAGCGTCATATCAAGATATTCGTCGCCCTTTGAGGAGGTTTTTTTATTTGATGCCTTAACAAGCAAGAAGCAGTCTACAAGACCGCCCTGCCCTGCAGGTGTAAAATTCATAATGAGCCTCCCTCAATTAATGGGTAAGATAATATTTCACAAGATTTTGAAGAAGAGTGTCACGGTCTATTCTTCTTATAAGGTTTCGCGCGTTATTGTGGGTGGTAATATATGTCGGGTCTTCTGACAGTATATATCCCACAATCTGATTTATGGGGTTATATCCCTTTTCGCGCAAAGCTTCATAAACCGTTATTAAAATATTTCTTATTTCTTGCTCTTGGTCGTTTCCGATGGAAAAGGTTTGGGTTTTGTCAAGCATTAGATATTCCTCGCTTCCCGTCCATTAGGACTAATACTATTTTATAGCAAAATTGCTTTATTTACAAGAATTATTTACAGGATAATATTTACATCAAGATTTTAACGCGAAAATATATATGTACAAATCTTATATTATTGTTCTTATTATATATAATATATGCGCGATAATCAATATTGATTTTTTAAAAATTGGGTGTATAATAAAGAAAAAAGTCTTTAGAGGTAGTTATGAGCGATATAAAAAATCAGGCATATAATTCCGCGAGGGAAATAATTGAAAAGGCAGGGCTTTCTACAGGAAGCATTTTGGTTGTGGGTTGCTCGACCAGTGAGGTTGTAGGGAATACGATAGGAACCTGCTCGTCTCCTGAAGCTGCTGAAGAAATTTTTAAAGGAATATATGATGCGGCACAAGAAAATGGTGTATATATTGCGGCACAGTGCTGTGAGCATCTTAACAGAGCGATAATTATTGAGGACGAAGCTGTGCGTGGCGCAGAAAAGGTTAACGTTGTGCCGAGACCAAAGGCAGGAGGGTCTTTCGCAACAGCAGCGTATAATTCTTTCAAAAAGCCTGTTGCACTTGAAAGCATAAAGGCAGATGCAGGACTTGATATAGGTTTCACACTTATAGGAATGCATATAAAGAGTGTGGCGGTTCCCGTGAGGCTTGAAAATAATTCTATAGGACAAGCAACCGTTTTGGCTGCAAGGCACCGACCAAAATTTATCGGCGGAGAACGTGCAATATACAATAAAGAACTTTTATAAATCTTTTACGCGCTTAATTCAGTGAGTTGAGCGCGTTTTTTTGTTGATTTTAAGCCAAAAATATCGAGATTTTTACTTTTAAAAAAATTTTTTAAAAAAATTTAAAAAAAGTGTTGACATTTGAAAACCACTGTGGTATTATAATCGGGCGCCCTGAAAAACGCGGGGTGCAACGGACCTTGAAAATTAAACAACGACAAACAAAATGGACCCGACAATTAATTTGAGAAATCAAAGTAAATTTAAGGACAAGAAGACAAAACGCCAGTTTTGTTAAGTTCTATTAAACGAGCAGAAATGACTGTTCT
>JAGBUC010000019.1 GCA_017630985.1 Clostridia bacterium | reverse complement strand
GACCCTGCTTAACGAGTTTATTGCGCTGCTTAAAGAGACCTCGGTTGCGGGCTATGTCGGAATTATGGACCTTACAAAAGCGGGAAACAATATCCGCAACACAACCTATTCGGCTTTTATGCCCCTTATTGCCGTTGCGATTATCTATCTTGTGATTGTTATGCTGCTTACTTGGCTTGTGTCCAAGCTTGAAAGGAGGCTGAGGAAGAGTGACCACTGATAATATTATAATTCGGACCGAAAACCTCAGGAAATCCTTTGGAAAGCTTGACGTGCTTTGCGGAATTGATACCGAGGTTAAAAAGGGCGATGTTCTTGTAGTCATCGGGCCCTCGGGTTCGGGCAAGTCGACCTTTTTGCGCTGTCTTAACCGCCTTGAAGAGCCAACGGGCGGAAAGATTTTCTTCGACTGGGTCGATATAACCGACCCGAAATGTAACATAAACGAGCATAGGCAGAAGATGGGAATGGTGTTCCAGCAGTTCAACCTTTTCCCTCATATGACCGTGCTTAAAAACCTTACAATCGCCCCTATGAAGCTTCTTGGAAAGAGTAAGGAGGAGGCCGAAAGGACGGCTCTCGACCTGCTTTCTCGTGTTGGTCTTCTTGAAAAGGCTGAGGCATATCCGAATCAGCTTTCGGGAGGACAGAAGCAACGCGTGGCTATCGTTCGCGCCCTTGCTATGAACCCCGAGGTTATGCTCTTTGACGAGCCGACAAGCGCACTCGACCCCGAAATGGTCGGCGAGGTGCTTGAGGTTATGAAAGAACTGGCAAAAGAGGGTATGACCATGGTGGTTGTAACTCACGAAATGGGCTTTGCGAAAGAGGTTGCCGACCGAGTTGTGTTTATGGCGGACGGCGTAATCGCCGAGGAGGGAACCCCTGACGAGCTCTTTTCAAATCCCAAAAACCCAAGAACAAAGCAGTTTTTGCAGAGTATACTTTAGATAAAAAAAGAAGACCTTTGAGGTCTTCTTTTTTATTTATATTATTTTCTCTAAAAATTCTATAAGCTCGGCTGCGGTTCTTTGTTGCCCTATGAAGCTTGGATGACCGTTTGCACCCACATATAAATCGCGATTATCGCAAATCGAGGAAAGTCGTTTGTAGTATACATTTGTATCGGTCGTGTTAATCTCCCGACATAATTCGTTAAGCTGATTATGATAGGCGTTACCCATTGCGCCAAGGCAAAAAACAATCCTTGCATTTGGATACACCTTTCTTGCAAGGGCATAAAGATTTTTTGCCGCCGCCTTGTAATCATCCTTAGAAGCACCGCCACCGCAGTCGTTTGTTCCGCCGTTTATAACGAGAACGTCAGGCTGCCATACCGAGAAATCCCAACTATTGTTATCGCTTGTGGGGAGCTCCCTTGTGAAAAAACGGTCGAAGTTATTAGATGTTTGTCCTGAACACGAGCATGATATGCCCGTTCCTGACCAACCAAGCAATCGCGCTTCGGCATTAAAATGCTTTGCGGTAAGGTAGGCATAGGTTTTTGTTGCGTCCTCTTCAAAGGAAACATATCGTTCTTCAACGCCATACAATCCGTATCCGCAGGTGATTGAATCTCCCAAAAATTCCATTTTCAAGCGATAGTCTTTTTGCGCCTTTTGGATTTCGGGATTTCCGCCGTAAATAGCTACATTCTTAACATATAAGGCGCCCGAACTGAAGCTTATACGAAGAAGTTCAATAGAGTGTGCTCCATCCTTTTCAAAATCAATTATAATATTTTCTTTGCCGTTTGAGATGGAATATTTACTGTTAACGCCATCGGCTTTTATTCTAATAATTACAGATGTGTCGATATTTGACAGTTCGCAAAAGCTGAAAACTGCAATTCGTCCTTTAAAGTTTATTGTAAAGCCTGATGCCGACCAGGCAAGTGCGGCGCCGTTTTGGTCGAATTTTACACGTCCGTGAACACAAAGATTTTCTTTAATCGTGTTTAAGTTTTTTTTAAGTACTTTAAAAAACATATCCGACTCCTTAGTTCGTGCTGATTTATACCTCTATATCCCTGATTAGAAGCTTGGGGATACCCATAATTTTGCAGCGCTCGAGCTCGGCTCCCTCGATTTTTTTAGGGGGAACGCTTGGGTTTATGGCGATAAGGCGCATCCAATCCTCTCCCATAACAAACTCGACCTTTTTAAGCGTTGCAAGCTCACCGTCGTAGAGCACGGCTCCGACCTGTCCGCTATAGTCGAGGGTGGGCTGTTTTAAAATTAACACCTTGTCGTTTTCCATATACATAGGGTACATACTGTCCCCCTTGACACGAAGCACAAAATAGTCGTCGGGGCTTCTGCCCTTAAGGAGCGAGACGGGGATATCAGCCGTGTCGCCCTCCCAGCTTTCGAGGGCGATACTGTCATACCCTGCGGCGATTTCACCGATTACTGGAAAGGTTGCATAGTCGTCGGTGACGGTCGGCGGGGGGAATTTTGAAAGGTTATCTTTAGTTTCCGCCTCGCGTGAGATTGGAACATCGTAGCCCATAAGCCACGCCTCAGACACGCCGAGCGCAAGACCTAAAAGGGTCAGCTTACTTGAGCCGGGCTCGACCTTTCCCGAAACATACTGACTTAAATCGTTTTTATTGAGCTTTGTGCCAAGCCCCAAGCAGTATGGCTTTGCAAGGTTTAAAATATCGACCTGCTTAAGTCCGCGCATATTCATTATTCTTTTAAGGCGGACCGAAGTGTTTTCTGATTTCATTTATTTCACCTCGGCTTAATTGTATCATAAAAAAACAGAAAGTTCAAGCGGAAAATGAAAAAATGTTCAAAAAGTTTGAATTTTTTATTGACAATATTTGGAAAGTGTGATAATATACGGGTAGTTCAAGTAGGTTGAACAAACTTAACAGGGGGGTGACAGCATGGTTTACGATTATAGTAGGCTTAAGGGAAGAATAGCCGCGCGATTTGGCGAAACAGGTCGATTTGCAAGGGCTATGAAAATGTCGGAAAAGGGTTTACATAAGCGGCTTTGCGGCGAAAAAGAATGGAAACAGGGTGAGATTTCGAGAGCCTCTGTTTTACTTGGTATTGACGCAAAGCAGATTGACGTTTATTTTTTTACCGTAAAAGTTCAACAAAATTGAACAAAATTCGACAAAAAGAGACACAAGGGGGGTTAGGCGTGCAGGTTTGCAAGGAGTGTGGGCGGCGGTTTATGAAGCCGCTTAAAATTGAAGAAAATCACGGGCTTGAGGGAGGACCCTATGAGGTTTTTTATGTTTGTCCGTTCTGTCGGTGCTAGGGTATAGGCGAAAAAGGGGGTGATATGGTTATGAATGAGGGCAAGGCGGAGGGCGGATTTACAAAGCTTCCGCACATTTTGCTTGAGAAAATGGCAGAGTTTCCGTTTAGCTCTGCCGAATATAAGATACTGCTTACAATAGCGAGACAGACGATGGGCTATCATAAGGCGAGCGCGCCGATTTCGATTAATTATCTGTCGAGGAAATGCCGACTTAACACCGTTTGGGTTTCGAAAACCGTAAATCGTCTTATTGAAAGATGCGTGATTATTGAAATAAAAAAGCCCGCCTTTGCAAAAAAGCGAGAGGTTTGCATCAACAAGAGGATTGACGAGTGGAAAAGCGAAAAGCAAACAGTTGTTCAAAAAGACAACAATACAGTTGTTCAAACAGACAACAAAACAGTTGTTCAAACAGACAACCATATTAAAGATAATTTTAAAGATAGTTTTAAAGATAGGGGCTTGGCGCCCACTCTAGAGTTAATTATCGACTATTGCATAAAGGAAAATTTAAGCCTGGATATCGGCAAGAAGTTTTTAGAGCATTATCAGAATACGGGTTGGACGACGAATAAGGGAAGCGACATAAGGGGCTTTTGGCAGAAAAAGCTTAAAGAGTGGTCCGAAAACGAGAGAGCAGAAAAAAGCGGGGATAAGACAGGCTTTGCGGGTTATGACAAGAGGCTTGTTTACGAGATTTTTACAAAGGACGATTAGGGGGTGAGGAAAATGGCAGAGTATATTGCAAAATTTGTTAAGTGTCCGTTCTATTTGGAAAAGCAGAACGACAAAAACCGAATTAAGTGCGAGGGGGCGTGCGACGGAGCCTCGACCCACCTCGTTTTCAGGGGGGACAAGCGGTGGTATATGAAGGATTTCTGTTGCAGAAATTATACCGCTTGCAGAATATACCGTATGCTTGAGCAGAAATATGAATAGAAAATTTTTTCGGCTTGGGGAGTATCCCGAAGTCCCAAAAAAGTGATAAATTAATGGCAAAGGGGGGCGAAAGAGTGCCGAGTGAGGACAATCTTACACATAAGCTTACCGCTGAGGAGAGAGCCTTGGGGGGAAGAAAATCGGGGGAGAAAAGACGGCTTCAGGCTGCTATTAAAAAGGCTTTGGAGAGCAAGGCCGAGGACGAAAGGTATGACGAGCTTTTTGAGAGATTTGGAATTGACAAAAAGAGCCGAAGCTATGCGATGGCGATTGCATGCGCGATAGTTCAGAAGGCGGCGGGGGGAGACCTTTCAAGCGCGGCATATCTTCGCGACACGGCAGGAGAGAAAAAGGGGGACGAGCCTCAGGCTGTCGGTAGAGTGGTGATTGTTGATGACCTTAAGACTTAGTGAGCTTATAGGGGGCGGATATGACAAATATTTTCACAGCCGTAAAAGATACAGGGTTTTAAAGGGCGGAAAGGGCAGTAAGAAATCCACCACTACAGCGATTAACCTTATATACCGCCTGATGAAATACCCCGACAGCAATATTCTGGTGGTAAGGGCGGTTATGAACACCCATAGGGACTCGACCTTTGCTCAGCTTAAGTGGGCAGAGGAGAAGCTTGGTGTGGCGCATCTGTTTAAAAACAACCTTTCGCCCCTTGAAATAACCTACATACCGACGGGGCAGAAGATACTTTTTCGTGGCTTTGACGATGTTTTAAAGCTTGCCTCGACGACGGTTGAAAAGGGATATCTTTGTTGGGTTTGGATTGAGGAAGCGTTCGAAATTGAGAGTGAGGCGGACTTTGAAAAGCTTGACCTGTCGGTACCGAGAGGTAATATACCGCCCCATCTCTTTAAGCAGACGACACTGACCTTTAACCCTTGGAGCGAACATCACTGGCTTAAAAAGAGGTTTTTTGACAAGAGGGCAGAGGACACCGACTGTTATTCGACCAATTATTTATGCAACGAGTTTCTTGACGAGACCGACAGGGCGGTTTTCACACGGCTTAAAGAAGAAAATCCTCGGAGATACGCTGTGGCGGGGCTTGGCGAATGGGGAATTGCCGAGGGTCTTGTTTATGAGAACTGGGAGGTCGAGGAATTTGATTATAAAAAGCTCGGCGCATTAGACGGTACCGAGTGGCAATACCGAAGTTTTTTTGGGCTTGACTATGGTTATTCTAACGACCCGACGGCATTTATTTGCTTGGTTGTAAACCCGATTAAAAAGGAGATTTGGGTCTATGACGAGCATTACGAGACGAGGATGTTAAACTGTGATATAGCCGAGATGATAAAGGGCAAGGGGTATGCAAAAGAGCGTATCCGAGCCGACGCGGCAGAGCCCAAGAGCAACGAGGATTTAAGGCGGCAGGGCATTTGCCGAATAGCCCCCTCGGTTAAGGGCAAGGACAGCGTTATTAACGGAATTGCGGCAATTCAGGAATACAGGATATATGTTCATCCGAGCTGTAAGAACACGATTGCCGAGCTTAGCTCGTATTGTTGGAAGAAGGACAACACAGATAACGGTGTGAACATTCCTGAGGACAGAAACAATCATCTTATGGACGCTATGCGGTACGCCTTTTATGATGTTAAGACCTTTCGTCCCCAAAAGGCAGAGAGGCGAAGACTTGGGGGAGAAGAACTGTATAACTATTATCACGGGGTCAGAGCCGAGGATTTAGGAGGATTATAAAATGGAAATTGTTTTAGTTATTATGCTTTGGGAATTATCGCTGATTTTTGCCTTTGAGCTTGGCAGACGGGTGAGATACAAGAAAAGGGCGGCGGTAAGACAGGAACCGAGCGAAAAGGAGCTTATAGAGAAAAAGAGAGCCCAAAAGGAGCTTGAGAACTTTATGAGCTATGACGGAAGAGAGCAGGAGGCTATTAACGACTAGGTCGTTGATATAGATTTACCCATCACCATTGGGAAAGGAGATTTTTATGGAACAAGAAAAGCTTTTGAATGAGGAAACCATACCGAGTGAGGAAGCGGACGCGCCCGAAGTAAGCGAGGGCGCAGATGTCGTCGAGGCGGATAAAGGCCAAGACGGCGGTGGGAATATGGAGGGCGCCGAGGAGGGTTTTACAATCCGCTATAGGCATAAGGACATAAGTCTCACAAACGAGGAGGCAAGAAGACTGGCTCAGGTTGGAAAGCACTTTGAAGACAATCTTAAAGAGAGTTTCGAGAAGCTTGGTGTTAAGGCTCAGGAGAGGGGATTGTCGACAAGGGAGTTTATTGACAGTCTTGGTGTTTCTTCAGAAAAGACCGACCAGGACCGAATTGCAGAAGAGTTTTCTGCCCTTTGCAAAAATTTCCCCGAATACAGAAGCATTGAGGAGCTTCCCGAAGAGGTGCTTAAAGGGGCGCTTAATGGCGGTGAGCTTGAGAAAGAGTTGCTTCGTTTTAGGTATGACGAGGAGAGGAAAATTAATATGGCAAGGGCGGCAGAGGAGAAAAACCGTATGCAGTCGGTTGGCGCGGTTAAAAGCGACGACGGCTTTGTCGGCGCAGACGATGCCTTTAAAAGAGGGCTTTGGGCGTAAAGATACGCCTTAAAAGAAAAATTTATTTAAGGAGAAAGTATTTATGGCAATTAATGAAATTTCGCACGCTTCAAAATGGGCGGGCGAGCTTGACAAAATGTATGTTCAGAAGTCGGCTACAGGCTTCTTTGCGGACAATGTGCTCCGTGCAAAATTCGTAGGCGCGCGCACCGTCGTAATCCCCGACATCGAGTTTGAGGGTCTTGTAGATTACGACCGTGACGGTGGCTTCAGCGGCTCTTCCTTGAGCGTTTCCAACGAGGCGCACGAGCTTAAGATGGACAGAGCCCGTTCTATTTCCATCGACCGTGAGGACCTTGACGAGACCGGTATTGCAAATCTTGCAGGTCAGGTGCTCGGCGAGTTCGTTCGCACCAAGGTTGTTCCCGAAACCGACGCTTATGTTATTTCTACCCTTACAAAAAAGGCTGTAGAAAACAATCAGACTGTCGCTTGGTCGGACGAGACACCCTATAAGCTTTTCGGCGACTTGGTCGCAAAGGTTCAAGATGTTGCCGGATATGACGAGGAGCTTGTTTGCTTTGTTGACAAGACCGCATATCACGCCCTTAAAAACAGCGATGAATTCACCCGTCATATCGAGGTTTCCGACTTTAAGCAGGGGGATATAAGCCTTAAGGTTAAGACCATTGACGGCGTTTCGATTATCCCCGTTTCGAGCGAGAGAATGAAGTCGGGATTTGATTTCAAGAAGATTGCTGACGGCGCAGACGAAAACAATATTACCGGCGGCTTCAAGGCGGTTGTTGACGCAGATGACGTACATATGCTAGTTCTTCCCAAGAAGGCGGCTTCTCTTGTTAAGAAGACCGAAAAGCTCAGAGTTTTCTCACCCGAGCAGAACCCTGAGGCAGACGCTTATAAGTTCGAGTATCGTATTTAATACGACCTACTTATTAAGAAGTCCGGCGCAAAGAGTATCTGGGCTGCTATTTAAGTTTAGCCTGGTGTGGAGGGCCGCCGTATCGGCGGTCCCCCACGACAGTTATTTATTAGATTTTCGGAGGAAATTATGACAGGTGAATTTAGGATTTTAACCCAGCCGAAGCAGATTTTTTCGGAATTTGAAAAGGGGAACAGCTTCAAGGCTTCGGTTGGTGAGCTTGGCATTTTCGAGCAGACCAAGCTTAACGAGCGTTTTTATGTCGGCGACCAGTGGTACGGCGCGAAATGCGGAAACAACAGACCCTTGGCGCGACGCAATATTATAAAGCGTATCGGCGAATATAAAATGTCGGTGGTGGGCGCGTCGCCTGTCTCTGTGAGGTATACCGCCGACGGAATTCCATATAACCTAAAAAGCAAACAGAGGGCGGATGAGGTTAAGGCAAAATTAGGTTTGGGTTTAGGTATATCGCCCCAGCCCGATAATGACGAAATTGCCCTTATAACCGACTCTCTTTCATCATATCAGAAGCTCTGCGCCGAGAGGGTTAAGTTCGATATAAAGAACGAGCAGCTGCTTCGAAACGCATATATAAGCGGTACCGGAATTGCATATACCTACTGGGACAACGAGGTTGACACCGGTCTTTTTGCCGACAAGGGCAAGAGGCAGAAAATAAAGGGAGATATAGCCTTTCAGGTGCTTGACGTTGAGAATGTTATCTTTGGCGACCCCAACAATGATGATGTTCAAAGTCAACCCTATATTCTGCTTGCCGAGAGGCTTGATGTCGGCTCGGTGAGGCGTGAGGCAAAGCGGAACGGTTTGTCGACCGCCGACATTCTGCCCGACGGGGAAAGCCGATTCAACTCGGGCACAAGGGGAGAGAGCGAACCCGACGACAGCCGCAGAGTTACGGTTATTACCAAGCTTTTTAAAGAGTGGGACAGCGAGGGCGAGGGCTATCGCGTGATGGCGGTTAAGGTTACCGAGAGGGCGGTCGTCAGAAAGCCGTGGGATATCGGACTTACTATGTATCCTATTGCGAAATTCTGCTGGGAGAGACGAAGAACAAGCGCATACGGCGAGAGCGAGATTACATATCTTATTCCAAACCAGATTGCCATTAACCGAATGCTTACGGCAGAGTGCTGGTCGGCATTGGCGGCAGGTATGCCCAAGCTTGTTGTAAACGGAGATATTGTCGGCGAGGATGTAAAAATCACCAACGACCCCGGGCAGATTATAAGGGCAAATGTTGGGTTTGAGGGCTCGGTTGCGAATGCGATGCAGTATGTTTCGCCATCGCCCTGGGCTGAGCAGTATCTTGCCGCAGTTAACGATTTAAGCAGCAACACCATGAACGATGCGGGAGCAAACGATGTTGCGCTTGGTAATGTCCGTCCCGACAACGCTGCCGCAATTATCCAGATGCGTGAGGCGGCATTACAGCCGTTGCAGATATATCAGAACAGATATTACGCCTTTATTGAGGATATTGCGAGAATTTGGGCTGATTTCTGGATTAATAAATACGGCAATCGTTTCATTAAGGTCGAAAACGACGAGGGTGTCGAATACATACCTTTTAATGCCGAGAGGTATAGAAATCTTGTCCTTAACGCAAAGGTTGATGTCGGCGCGTCGACCCTCTGGAGTGAGGCGGTAGTCGTCTCAACTCTTGACAGTCTGCTTTCGGCAGGTATTATAACACCGAGCCAGTATTTAGAGCGTATGCCTAAGGGACTTATTCCCAAGGCGGCAGAGCTTGCCGACGAACTCGGTAGTGCAGAAAACACCTTGACTATTGGTTAATTTTAGGGAGGATTTTATGACAGGAATTGAGATATATTTAAAGGCGATGGCCTCTCTTGGATACGCAGACCAGCCGTCATTTAAAAAGCGCGCGGTGGTTTGCCTTAACCAGATTTATGAAGAACTGTTTCGACTTGTGGGCGAGGGAGAATTTAAACCGATTAATACCCTGTCTGAGCAGGTTTGTCTGCCTGAGGGTATCGCCCGTACCGCCCTGGTTTACGGCCTTGCAGAGAGGCTTAGCCTTGGCAGCTCGGACGGAGAGCTTCAGCAGTATTTTGCCCGACAGTATGATATAGCGAGGGCGAGGCTTACAAAGGCCTACAGTGTCACAGATGTGTTGCCTAGGGCATAGGCAAAGGGGGAGGGGGAGATGCCGTAGCCGACATCTCCCTCAAATTTAATTTTATGGAGGAAAAAATATGACGCCAAAACTAACAAGCAAACCGCTTTCAAGGCTTACCATACCCGAGCTTTCGGGCGGGGTAAACTATCGTGACGGCATTTCACAGGTATTAGATAATCAGCTTACCGACTGCAGAAATGTTTGGTATAAAAACGGACTGCTTCGCACAAGACCTGCTGTCAGGTGCGCTGAGGGTTTTGATTTTATTAACCAATATTATGAAAATGATGCCGATGTTACGGTTTATATCAAGAAGGAAAATTTTCGTGTTATCAACGGGGAAACTTATTTTCTTGTTGCGATAAAGACGAGGGGCAATATCCGCTTTATTTATCATCCCGAAAACAGCAGTCTTGAGCCTATCCCCGTTACGACGATTGGACCGAACGAACTGCCGAAAGGGGAGTTCACCTGTAACATTTTTCAGCACGACGCCGATATTTACTGCTTTTGTTCGGGGTATTACGAGGGGGAGGAGATACCTTATTATATCTTTAAAATAAGCGAGAACGAGGACGAGGGCTTTAGCGTTTTAAGAATTACAGATGATACTCATATTGATAACATTGAACAAAATGATTACGAGATTTATGCGCCTGTGGTTATGACAAATTGCGGCCCTGCAACAACACTTGTTGAGACTCGTGAGGGAATGATTTTAAACGGCGCTTCCATGCTTGAGGGGTATAATTTGCTGGGCTCTAGGTACAGAATGGTGTTTTCTACGGCAAAAGAGGCAAAGACCGACGAAGAAGCAGAGATGACCGATGAAATGAAATACAGTCTGCTACATGATGTGGGCAGTTTTATTGGGCAGACGGTGGTTGTAACATTAACTGATTGTGACGGAAACACTAAGACGCATAAGGTTACTATTAAAAACGGCGAGGGTGATGTAGAAACCGAAAGCCAAGGTGACGGATTGTTTTTGGCAGTGAGGGGTAAAAGCTTTCGTTTTTGCACAGAACAAAACTGGGAAAAGGTTGCTACGATACCGCGAAATAAATTTGTTAGAAATAATATGATTGTTACTGCCCCTTGCCCAACCGACAGGAAGGGTTATGAAAAGGTTTTAAATATGACCTTTTCGGAGTGGTTTGGCGGTAGCAGTGAGGGTATATATGACGGTATTCATCTTTTTATGGGCGGAAACACTGCCAAGGATGAGAAGTCGCTTGTTTGCTGGAGTGATTTCGACAAGCCGCTATATTTCAGCGAGAACGGTTATGCCTATGTCGGCGACAAGGCGCAGAGGGTGACGGCGTTCGGCAAACAGGGTGAAAACCTTATTATCTTTAAAGAGCGTGAGACCTATGCGACAAAATATTCGGGTAGTGAGAAAGTGCTTGATACCGAAAAATTTTTATCGGGCAAGATTGACAGCCTTGAGAAATATGAGGTAAATTTCCCGATGCTTCAGGTACACGGATTTATAGGCTGTGACTGTCCGAATACGGTACAGCTTTGCCGCAACCGTCTCGTCTGGGCGCATTCCGACGGAAAGGTGTATACCCTTGTTTCTGCAAATCAGTGGAACGAGAGGTCGATTTTTGAGGTTTCGGGAATGGTTGAGAGAAAACTTAAAACCCACTCGGCTGACCAGCTTAAAAAGGCTCTGTCTGCCGACTGGGAGGGGCATTATGTATTAAGCCTCGGCGACCAGTTTTATCTTATGGACTATAACAGCTACGGTTATGCGAATGTTACCTCATATTCTAAGAATGATGATGCTCAGATGCACATTCCTTGGTGGGTGTGGGACAAGCCGCTTTATCCACATAATATAAATATTGTCGGTGTAGGGTTTAAAACCGAGGAGAAGCCTATAAAGGTGATGTCGATGGTGACGGTCGGTCAGAGGCTATTCCTTTTTACAGAGGTACTGACAAGCAAGGGACCGTCGGTAAAGATATCCGACTATCGAATTCCCGAAATTATGTGGTTTGAGGGGGAGGATGACAGGCTTCCTGACATACGGTTTGAAAGCGACCCCGTAACGACCGAGCAGTACAGATGGCGCGATATTGTAAAACGCCAAATACCCGCGATGGCTCAGACAAAGCTTTTTGATTTTGGAAGTCCGACCCTTTTAAAGAGGGTGCCGACAGCAGAGCTTAGTCTTGGCGCAAACGGCGGTGTGCCTATAGAGGTTGAGGTTATATCGGGCGGTGAAAGGGTGTCCGAGACGGTATACCCCGACAGCGAGGCTCTGGATGAGGGCAGTCCTGATTTCTTCTGTACCAAAAAGCTTTGCGGTAACGGCAGTCCAAGCCGCCGTATAGGATATCG
>JAGBUC010000003.1 GCA_017630985.1 Clostridia bacterium | reverse complement strand
TCGAGTGTATTTATAATCTCGACAAAGGTCTCCTGTGTTACATCACAAGCGATTTGGTCGTCTTTAACGGTCTTTAATGCAAAGTAGTACACATCGTTATAGAATGCATTAAAAAGGTCGTTAAGGGCATCCTGGTCGCCTTGCTGTGCCTTCGTTACAAGGGATATTAGTTTATCTTTTTCCATAAGTTTTTTCTCCCAATATAACTGTTGTATAAAAGGCTCCATCCAAATTGGGCGGAGCCAGATTTTTGCTGTCATATTGCTGTCAATAGCAAAACGAGAACTGTAAAATCCCTTGAAATCAGGGGTTTTCAGAGGTGTAGGATTATTCCCACTCAATTGTTCCTATTGGCTTTGGTGTGAGGTCCAGAAGTACGCGATTGATACCCTCAACCTCATGGGTGATGCGGTAGGTGATTTTATGAAGAATTTCATAAGGAATTTCTTCAATAGTCGCTGTCATAGCGTCTTTGGTGTTAACCGCACGGATTATTGCCGGCCAGCCTTCATAGCGGCTTTCGTCCTTAACTCCGACACTCTTAATATCGGGAACGGCGATAAAATACTGCCAGACCTTTTCAGCCAGTCCGTTTTTGTCAAACTCATCACGAAGAATAGCATCAGCCTCGCGGAGAGCGTTAAGTCTGTCACGGGTAATTGCGCCAAGACAGCGAACGCCAAGTCCTGGGCCCGGGAACGGCTGACGGTATACCATAGCGTGAGGAAGACCTAGTGCTTCGCCTACAACACGAACCTCATCCTTGAATAGAAGTTTAATTGGCTCCACAAGTTCAAACTTAAGGTCTTCGGGAAGACCGCCAACATTGTGGTGAGATTTAACGGCTTTTTTGCCTTCTGCAGCCTTTATACTCTCTAGAATGTCGGGGTAGATTGTGCCTTGTGCAAGGAAAGAAACACCCTCGAGCTTTCTTGCTTCATCTGCAAAAACATTAATAAACTCTGCGCCGATAATTTTCCTTTTTTTCTCTGGCTCGGAAACTCCGGCTAACAAATTAAGAAAACGGTCGGTAGCGTCAACATATATAAGGTTAGCGTCAAGCTCACCGCGGAACATATCAATAACAGCTTCGCTTTCGCCCTTGCGCATAAGACCGTGATTTACGTGAACGCAAACAAGTTGTTTTCCGATAGCCTTTATAAGAAGAGCTGCTACAACCGAGCTATCAACACCGCCTGAAAGGGCGAGGAGTACCTTTTTATTTCCAACCTGACTGCGAACCTCTGCAACTTGCTCTTCAATAAATTTAAGCGCAAGCTCGCGTGTGGTTATACGTTCCATAGATTCGGGACGAACACTATTCATTAAAATTCCTCCAAAAATTAAAAGTCAAAAAATATTTATACTATATTTTACCCCAAAAAATCAAGGATGTAAAGAAAAAATATAAGTTTAATTTCTAAAAATTTTTTAAATAAAACCCGAGATTATTATAAGAATAAACAAAAACGGCTGAAAATCAGCCGTTTTTTATACTATTTTCTTTTAAATACTCGAATTTCGCTTGCGTGGTCGTGGGTTATGTCTTGCAAAATACCAACATTCATAAGCGCGTCACCGCCGTAAACCGTACCGTCTTTTTCATCTGTGATTTCCACATATTCAGCATTGGCTTCAAGGTTTTGAAGCTTAAGAATTTTGCTTGGGAGACCAACCTTACCCTGAATGTTATAAAGGAAGACAATAACGGTGTTTTTATCCTCTGAAATTATTTGAAAAGCAGAGCTTTTTCCTTCAAATACAGACGCCAACTTGTAGACCTCTCCGCTGTGGATAATTTCACCGTATTCCTTATAGAAAGCAATTAATTTCTTTGAAAGTTCTTTATCCTCAACCGACATTTTAGAAAGGTCAAGCTCGAAGCCGAATTGTCCAAGCATTGCCACATCACCGCGAAGCTTCAAGGGGGTTACCCTGCCAATCTGGTGATTTGGTACGGCTGAGATATGTGCTCCCATCGTTCTGAATGGGTAGACAAGCGATGTGCCCTCTTGAATATAAAGACGTTCAACGGCATCAGAGTCGTCACTGGTCCAGGTTTGCGGCATATAGTAGAACATACCTGCGTCAAACCGTCCGCCTCCACTTGAACAGCTTTCGAACAACACTTCGGGGAAAGCGGTTGTAATGCGTTCAAGCACTGAGTAAAGACCGAGGATGTACCTGTGAAAGACTTCTCTTTGATTTTCTGCTTTGAGCAGTGCCGAGCCTGCTTCGCTCATATGGCGGTTCATATCCCATTTTACATATGCGATGGGGTTTTCTCTTAGAACGTCGCTCACAGATTTAACGATATAGTCGCAAACATCCTGTCTTGAAAAATCGAGAACAAGCTGTTGGCGGCTTTCTGTGCGAGGTCTGTTTGCAGTGTGCAGACACCAGTCGGGATGTGCACGATAAAGGTCGCTGTCGGGAGAGACCATTTCCGGCTCAAACCAGAGACCGAATTTAAGACCTTTTTGGTTTAATTTTTCGCCAAGGCCTTTAAGACCGCCTGGAAGTTTTTCTCGGTTTTCATACCAATCACCGAGTGAGCAGTTGTCAGTATTGCGCTTTCCAAACCATCCGTCGTCGAGTACGAGCATATCTATACCAAGCTCTGCCGCCGCATCAGCAATATTAAGCAGTTTTTCTTCGTTAAAATCAAAATATGTGGCTTCCCAGTTGTTGATAAGGGTGGGACGCTCGATATCGCGCCATTTTCCTCTGCAAACGTTCTTTGCAATAATCTTGTGGAATTGCCTGGACATTTTGCCGATACCCTCTGATGAGTATGACATAATAACCTCAGGAGCTTGGAATTCCTCTCCTGCGCCAAGATTCCACTCGAAATTAAAACTGTTAAGTCCGAGAAGCAACCTTGTTCTACTATAGCGGTCAACCGCCGCCCCAGCATAGAAATTTCCACTGTACATAAGGGCTAGGCCGAAAACCTCGCCGCTTGTTTCGGTTGCATCCTTAGAACAAAGCGCAACAAACGGATTGTGGTTAGGGCCACTTGCTCCGTGCTTACTATCAACAGCCTGAATTCCGTTAAACAGGGGAGCGCGCTGAATATGACATTCTCTTGCCCAAGCACCGTAAAGGCTTATCATATCATAGTTATCATTTGGAAAATCTGCGCAAAAACTTTCGACTGTTTTAAGGGTCATAGACTCTTTGCCGCCGTTTGCAATTCTAACCGAACGGGTGATGATATCCTTTTCCTCAAAAACAGAATAAAGCAGAAATGCGCTGACACTCTTACAGTCGTCAAAAAGTTCAATTTCAAGGGTTTCGCAGGTGTCGTCGGAATTCACATATGTAGAGGGAAGACCGCAAAGCGAGGGCTTTCCTTTTAAAATACGATGTCCTTTATAACGAAATCTTGTAACTGTGCTACCGTCAGCATAAACGGCATGGAAGGCAGGAGTGCGAAGGTCTGCGCTACCCCAGGTTGCGAATTCGTGAAGCAACACATCGGTTGAATACCAATCGCTGTTCTCAAGGTCGTGTGGAGCAAGATTTATGTTTTTAATTTTATAAAGCTGCTCTAAAGGGAGAATTTGCTTTACTCTTTTTCCCCAATATGCGTGAGCAAGAATTCCGTTGAAAACCTCGCAAATATAGCTTGTAGAAGCAGTGTGCAGATGAAATTGATTTGTTTTTTCGTTAAAAATTATAGACATAACAAAACCCCAATAAAATTAAAACTTCCTTAAAACACCTAAATTATAACATAGTAAAAAGAAAATGTCCATTATTAAATTAATGTGGCATTCGGTTTTATAGATGCAGTATATTTGTTTTATACTATGCAGTAAAAAGTCGATAAAGAAAGAGTAAAATTTGTAAGGTTTAACGATTGACAAAATTTTAACAATCTTTTATACTATTATTGTAGGGAATAATATAATACCTAAAAATTTTTAAGGAGACAGGATAATGTCTGACAATAAGTATACAGCAGAAAACAATACTGAAAATTTTAGAGAAACTTTGAAAAGGGTTAAGTTCGCGCAAGAAAAGTATGCATCTTTTTCTCAGGAGCAGGTCGATAAAATTTTCCTTGCCGCCGCCTCAGCCGCTAATAAAATGAGAATTCCGCTTGCAAAAATGGCGGTTGAAGAGACTGGCATGGGCGTAGTAGAAGATAAGGTAATAAAAAATCATTTTGCATCAGAATATATATATAATGCGTATAAGGATACAAAAACCTGTGGCGTGATTGAGGAAAATAAGGCTTACGGAACGGTTAAAATTGCTGAGCCTATTGGCGTTATTGCCGCCGTAATTCCAACAACCAATCCTACATCTACCGCCATATTTAAAACCCTTCTAGCACTGAAAACTCGAAATGGTATTATTATAAGCCCTCATCCGAGAGCTAAAGAATGTACTATAGAGGCTGCGAAAATAGTGCTTGAGGCTGCCATCTCAGCTGGAGCTCCCGAGGATATCATCGGATGGATAGATAGCCCCTCTCTCGAGCTTACTAATATTCTTATGAAAGAAGCAGATATAATTCTTGCCACCGGAGGTCCCGGAATGGTTAAGGCTGCTTACTCTTCGGGAACTCCGGCTTTGGGAGTGGGTGCAGGTAATACCCCGGCTATAATAGAAGAATCTGCGGATATTCTTCTTGCCACAAGCTCTATAATTCATTCAAAAACCTTTGATAACGGCATGATTTGCGCTTCGGAGCAGTCGGTAATTGTTAATAAAAACATTTATGATGATGTAAAGAAGGAGTTTAATAAGCGAGGATGCTATTTTCTCAAGGATGATGAGCTTGACAAGGTTAGAAAAACCATTATTATAAACGGGGCGCTTAATGCAAAAATCGTTGGACAAAAGCCCGTAACTATTGCCGCTCTTGCCGGAGTTACCGTCCCTGAAAATACTAAAGTGCTTATTGGTGAGGTTGAAAGCGTAGAACTATCGGAGGAGTTTGCTCACGAAAAGCTGTCTCCTGTTCTTGCTATGTATAAATCGGAGGATTTTAGCGATGCGCTGAGTAAAGCTGAACAGCTTATTGCAGATGGTGGTTATGGACACACATCGTCTATTTATCTTGACGCTGTAGCAGACCGAGAAAAGCTTGACCAATTTGCCAATCGTATGAAAACCTGTCGAATTTTGGTTAATACGCCCTCTTCTCAGGGAGGAATTGGTGACCTGTATAACTTTAATCTTGTCCCCTCGCTAACCTTGGGCTGTGGCTCTTGGGGAGGAAATTCGGTCAGTGAAAATGTTGGCGTAAAACACCTCTTAAATATAAAAACTGTTGCTGAAAGGAGAGAGAATATGCTTTGGTTCCGCGCACCAGAAAAGGTTTATTTCAAAAAGGGAAGTCTTCCGGTTGCCCTTGACGAATTAGGCTCTGTCTTGAACAAGAAAAAGGTATTTATCGTAACCGACACATTCCTTTATGAGAATGGATATACAAAGCCTATAACCCAAAAGCTTGACGCTATGGGAATAAAGCATACGACCTTTTCTGACATTGCACCAGACCCATCTCTTGCATCTGCAAAAGAAGGCGCAAAGCTTATGTCTCAGTTTAATCCGGATTGTATAATCGCCGTGGGCGGTGGTTCTGCGATGGATGCTGCTAAAATTATGTGGGTGCTTTATGAACACCCAGAAGTTGACTTTATGGATATGGCAATGCGATTTGTAGATATCCGTAAGCGTGTTTACACATTCCCCCAAATGGGTGAAAAGGCTTATTTTGTAGCAGTTCCAACCTCTGCAGGCACAGGTTCTGAGGTAACGCCATTTGCGGTTATAACCGATGAAACCACAGGGATTAAGTATCCTCTGGCAGACTATGAGCTTATGCCTAATATGGCAATAGTTGATGCAGATATGATGATGAATGCACCAAAAGGACTTACTGCAGCTTCGGGTATAGACGCTGTAACACATGCTATAGAGGCATATGCATCTATGCTTGCAACCGATTATACTGACGGCTTGGCACTTCGCTCCCTTAAGATGATTTTTGAATATTTACCCAGAGCTTACGACAATGGTGCAAAGGACCCTGTTGCCCGTGAAAAGATGGCTAATGCCGCAACAATGGCGGGTATGGCATTCGCAAATGCTTTCCTTGGTATTTGTCACTCTATGGCGCACAAGCTTGGAGCGTTTCATCATCTGCCTCACGGAGTTGCAAACGCTCTTCTGATAGGTGAGGTTATGCGTTTTAACGCTGATGAGGTTCCTGCAAAAATGGGAACATTTTCTCAGTATGACCATCCTCATACGCTTGCAAGATACGGTGAGATTGCCGATTACCTTGGAATAAAGGGCAAAAACGACGAGGAAAAGCTTGATAATCTTATAAAAGAGATTGAAAAGCTTAAGGAAAAGGTAGGAATCAAAAAGACCGTAAAGGATTATGGTGTTGATGAAAAAGATTTCCTTGACCGCCTAAATGATATGGTAGAGCAAGCTTTCGATGACCAATGCACAGGTGCAAATCCAAGATATCCGCTTATGAGTGAGATTAAACAGATGTATTTAAACGCATATTACGGAGGATAAATTTAAGGTGCCCATTTTTAAGGGCACCTTAAAAGAAAATACATTTTAATGCTTTAAAGTGTTGACAGACGTGGTCTTGTGTGTTATGATATAGGGGAACTAATAAAAAGGAGTCGCATTTATGAGCAAATTGGGCTATAATACATATTACGGCTTTTACCGTTATTACCGTAACGGGTTTGTTTGTGTTGCATAAATGTGTTTAAGGCTTTTTAGGGACCGCACATTTATGTGCGGTCCCTAATTTTTTTGGAGGAACAAGAAATGATTGTTGTACTTAAACAGAACTATACCGAAAACCAGATGCTTGAAGCCATAAAGGCGATGGAAAACGGCGGAGTTAAGGTTATGGTGTCTAAGGGTATAGACACCACAATACTCGGTGCAGAGGGAAATTCCGCAGGTATAGACGAAGAATTTTTGGCGCAGCTACCCGGCGTTGAAAGGGTTATGCGGGTTTCAGAGCCATATAAAAAAGCTAATCGCAAGTACCACCCCGATGACACGGTTGTTTCGGTGTGTGGTAAAAAAATAGGTGAGGGCGGCGTTTCGCTGATAGCAGGTCCTTGTTCGGTAGAGTCGCACGAGCAAATAATCAATATTGCAAAGAAAGTTAAGGCTTCGGGTGCAACAGCACTCAGGGGCGGAGCCTTCAAGCCAAGAACATCGCCTTATGCCTTCCAGGGCCTTGAAGACGAGGGTATTAAACTTTTGATAGAGGCGAAAAAGGAAACCGGACTTCCTATAGTTACCGAGATAATGTCGACCGAAAAAATTGACCTTTTTGCTGAAAATGTTGATATAATTCAGGTAGGCGCGAGAAATATGCAAAATTTTGACCTCTTAAAGCAGTTAGGTCATCTTGACAAGCCGATTCTGCTTAAGAGGGGGCTTTCATCCACTATTGAAGAGTGGCTTATGTCGGCAGAATATATTATGGCGGGTGGAAACAATAAGGTTATCCTTTGCGAGAGGGGAATTCGTACCTTTGAGACATACACACGAAACACCCTCGACCTAAGTGCTGTGCTTGCGGTTAAATCGCTTTCGCATCTTCCTGTAATTGTAGACCCGTCTCACGCTTGCGGAAAGGCTTGGATGGTTGAAAGGATGTCTTTGGCGGCGGTCGCAGCCGGAGCCGACGGACTTATTATCGAGGTCCATAACGACCCCAAGAACGCTTTATGTGACGGAGCTCAGTCTGTGACGCCCGACGAATTTAAAATCATAAGCCGAAAGATTAATACGATTGCAGACTGCATAGGCAAAAACATATAAAAAGAAAACCGCCGTCGTATGACGGCGGTTGATTTATTTAGTTCATCGGACCGAATCGTTTCTTAAACTTTGAAAGTCGGTTCTTAATTCATTGGACTCACCTTTATTTTAAAATTGCTAGAAAAAACTGACTAAACCTTTGGACTCACCACTTTCGTTTAAATTTTTAGTTTAACCTGAGGTTCGATTTCCCTTTTCATCGGGTATCAGTCCTTTCCTTTCCAAGATTTTTTCTAAGTTCTTCTTTTTGCATCTTTAATATACCACATATTAAACGATTTGTCAACACTTTTGTTAATAAAATTTGTGAAAAATAAATAAAATCAATAATCGTTGACTATGATTTTCAACTGTGATATAATAATATTTGGACGTGATTAAAATGCTTACACCTTTAAGTCTTGACGAAATTCGGTATATTTACAACAAATTTATGGTTTATGACTTCCCTAAGGACGAGTTAAAACCGCTTTCCTCTATACAGAGAATGGTAGGGGATGGAATTTGCAGTTGCTTTGCAATCTACGATAAGGACGCTGTTATGGCATATGCTTTCCTTTGTGAGTATGACGGGTATGTTCTTGTTGATTATCTTGCCGTTAATTCTGATATGCGAGGAGAGGGGATAGGCAGCCGTTTGCTTAAGCTTCTTAAGGAAAAACTTGACGGAAAGACTATTCTGATTGAATGTGAAGATATAGGTTTTGCCGAAAGCTCATCTGAAGCCGAAACGCGAAAAAGGCGGATATCCTTTTATAATGCAGCCGGTTTTAAGGTTTCTTCTGTGAAAACTGTACTTTTCGGGGTTAATTATGTAATATTGACCTATCCCGGAAATTGCAATACTATAGCTGAAGGTCTTTCTAAAGTGTACCGAAAAATGCTGGGAGAAGAAAGCTTTCACAAACATCTTAAAATATATAACTAAAAAAGCACCGAATTTAAAATTCGGTGCTTTTAATTTTATGCTTTTTCGATATCGTATTTCATATTGAAATAATCGAAATAGTGGTTATATTCTTGCTCATCACCACCCTTAACCTTGCGGAGATATTTATGAATTGACATATCCTTATGAGACATTTCTATCACACATCCTGCAATATTCGAGCAGTGGTCTGACACTCGCTCGAGGTCGGTAAGGAGGTCATTTAGTACAAAGCCAAGCTCTATTGTGCATTCACCCTTTTGAAGCCGCGCAATATGATTGGTTTTAATACTCGCATTAAGCTTGTCTACAACCTGTTCAAGAGGCTCGACCTGAATTGCGCTGTCGAAATTTCCGTGAACAAAGCAGTCGTAGGCTAAATCCACAATTTCGTTTATAGCTTTCATAAGAACAGAAAGCTCATGCCGTGCTTCGCCCGAGAACTGAAGTTTCTTTTCGGCAATTTCTTCTGCAGATTTAAGGATGTTAACCGAGTGGTCAGATATTCTTTCAAAGTCGCCGATGATATGCAGTAACTTGGTTGCCTCAATACTGTCGTCGTCGGTGAGTTCAAGAGAGGATACCCGCACAAGATACGACCCAAGTCGGTCTTCGTATTTATCAACCTTATCCTCGCCCTTAATTACTGCGTTATAATCCTCTTCGTTATAGTTGCTGAAAAGGTAGGTTGCTTTATGGATTGTGTCAGCAGAGATTTCTGCCATGGTTTCGGCAACCGATTTACAACGCTCTACAGCAACAGCGGGAGTTACAAGCAGACGCTCGTCCAACATTTCGTACTTTTCCTGCACCTCGGTATCGCGTACCGTGATGCAAGCAAGCTTTTCGAGAACACGTGTGAAGGGGAACCAAATAATTGTGCAGATAATGTTAAAGGCTGAATGAACAACTGCAATCCAGAACTCGTCGATTACCATTGTGTCTAGAAACGCGAGGTTAAGCGCGGCTTTGCCAATGGTGAATGCTGTAAGCAGTACAACCGTTCCGATAACATTGAAGTAAAGGTGAACAAAGGCGGTGCGTTTTGCATTTTTATTTGCACCGATACAGGAAAGAAGGGCTGTCGCACAGGTGCCGATATTTTGTCCCATAATAATCGGTATTGCGGCGCCGAACGAGATAGCTCCCGTTGAAGAAAGCGCCTGTAGGATACCGACAGATGCAGAAGAAGACTGAATTATTGCAGTGAGAACTGCACCCGCAAGAACTCCGAGGATGGGGTTGGTAAATAGGGTAAGAATATTAGCAAATTCGGGAACATTTTTAAGGCCTGAAACTGCGTCCGACATAGCCTGCATACCTGTCATAAGGGTGGCAAAGCCTAAGAGAATAACGCCGGTGTCTTTCTTTTTGTTGCTTTTTAAGAACATAAAGAATATAACGCCTATAAGGGCAAGTACGGGAACAAAAGAGGCGGGCTTACAAAGCTGGATATACCAAGCATCTCCTGACACGCCCGTAAGAGATAAAATCCAAGCGGTGATGGTCGTACCGATATTTGCACCCATAATGATGCTGATTGCCTGACGAAGCTTCATTATGCCCGAGTTAACAAAGCCTACCACCATAACGGTTGTTGCGGAGGACGACTGAATAACACAGGTTACAATCAATCCAAGCAGAAAACCCTTAAAAGTGCTGTCGGTCATTTTTTCAAGAATAGTTTTAAGCTGTCCGCCGGCCTTTTTTTCAAGTGCGTTGCCCATAAGCTGCATACCGAAAAGGAAGAGGGCAAGACCTCCGATAAGTGATAAAATGTCAAATAAATTCATTAAGGCACCTCGCTTTTAATTTTTCTGCAACAAATTGTAGCAGAAAATTTTTTAAAAGAAAAGGGGGTTTTTGTTAAATATAGGTTAAATTAGAAATATCAGGGAAAAACAATCGTTATTTTTGTGCCCACATTTTCGCGACTTTCAACCGAAACCGAAGCTCCAATGTAGTCGGCAGCGTGCTTAACTATCGAAAGCCCAAGCCCAGTTCCGCCTATCTGCTTGGAATGGCTTTTATCAACCCTATAAAATCTTTCGAAAATTCTAGGCAAATCTTTTTTAGGAATTCCTATACCATTATCTTTTACTTTTATAACTGCATTATCTGCATCTTTTTCTATAGAAATATTTAT
>JAGBUC010000018.1 GCA_017630985.1 Clostridia bacterium | reverse complement strand
TAATCTATCGGTACAAGCCTATCAAGAGTGCCGTAGAATATTGTTGTGCAAAGGGCTTTATCCTCTTTTGAGAGTTCAGCATCCGATAGCATATTATTAAGCACGATGTTCGAATATGCGCCGTCCGAAGCCACCTTTTTCAGTGCACTTGCGGCAATATGTCTTGCATTATCCAACATTATCACCATTTATAATAGTTCCAACCCTTATCGTGTGCCCTTTAAGATAATCAGCAGCCGACATCCTTTTAGAGCCTTCGGGTTGAATTTCCATTAATTTAATGGTTGTTCCCTCGGCGCAGGCTATAATAAGCTCACCGTCAGACGAAACAACCGTAGCGGGCGCCTTGTCGGTCTCTTTGCCCACCTCTGCGGAAAACACCTTAATTCTTTTTAAGTCGAGCATAAAATATGCCGCTGGCCACGGGTTAAAGCCTCTTATAAGATTGCAAATTTCCTCTGCGGTTTTGTCAAATCTTAAAAAGCCCATTTCCTTATTTATTATCGGTGCATAATTAGAAAGCTCATCATCCTGTTTTTCAGGGGTTATACTACCCGCTTCAACCCCCTCAAGCGTTCTAAGCATCAAGGATGCCGTTATAACAGACAATCTGTCGTGAAGCTCCCCTGCAGTTTCGTCTTCCTTTATATCGGTTTCTTCGCTTAGAAGTATGTCGCCCGTGTCAATCCCCTCGCCCATAAGCTGAGTTGTAACGCCGGTTTTCTTGTCTCCGCAAACGATAGCCCATTGAATAGGCGACGCGCCACGATGACGAGGAAGCAAAGAAGCGTGTCCGTTAATAGAGCCATATCTTGCAATACTTAAAATATTTGTGGGCAGAATTTTACCGTAAGCCACAACCACAACAACCTCGGGATTAAGCCCTTTTATAAGTTCTTCTGCCTCGGCGGTTTTTAAGGTGTTCGGCTGAAACACGGGTATGTTGTGCTTGGTTGCGCACACCTTAACAGGCGGCGGTGTGATAATCTGCTTTCGTCCTACAGCCTTATCTGGCTGTGTAAAAACGCCCACCACGCTGTGTCCCGCATTTATCAGTTCTTCAAGTGTCGGGACAGCAAACTCAGGTGTCCCCATAAAAACAACTCTCATAAGCTTCTCCCGTTAAAAATTAAAGCTGACGGTCCTTATAAACAATTCCGTCAAGGTGGTCAATTTCGTGACAAAGAGCGCGCGCAAGCAGACCCTCACCTGTTATAGTGAAGCTTTTTCCGTGTCTGTCCTGAGCTCTGACGGTAACCTTCATCGGACGGCGCACAATTCCATATTCTCCTGGGAACGAAAGGCAACCCTCTTGGTCCTCTTGCTCGCCCTCGGTAGCCTCAATAACCGGGTTAACAAGCTCGATTATACCCTCGCCCACATCTATAACACAGTATCTTCTAAGTATGCCAATTTGTGGGGCGGCAAGACCAACCCCGTCGGCGTTGTACATAGTTTCTGCCATGTCGTCAAGTATTGTTGCCAATCTGTCATCAAAATTCATCTGTGTGCGGCAGACCTTTCTTAAGATATCGTCGCCGTTCTTCACAATATTTCTTAAAGCCATTTATAAATTCCTTTTAAATTATAGTTTCAGGGTTTATATCAACCCATATTGATGTATTTTTATCGGTCTTAACATTAATTGCCTCGCGCAGAAGCTCGCGGAAGCGTCGGCTGTTTTTAACCTTAATGATAAGACGAAATCTGTATTTATTGTTCACCTTCTGCAAAGCCGCCGAAGACGGACCGAGAATTCTAAGCTTCACATCGGAATAGCTTGTCCCTATTTTTTCGGTAATCTGCCTAAAGACCTCTGCCGAAACCTCCTTGGCTGTCTCCTTTGAGGACGACTGCACTATCACCTGAGCTATATCACAATAGGGCGGATAGGTCATCATTCGTCTCACGCCTATTTCACCCTCATAAAATGACTCATAATCCTGACCAGCCGCAAGTGTAATAAGATTGCTTTCAGGGTCGGTCGTTTGTATTATAGCAACGCCCTTGTCGGCTCCTCGTCCTGCCCTTCCAAACACCTGAGTAAGCAGCGCAAACGAGCGCTCGAAACTTCTATAGTCGCTGCTGTTGGCGGCGCTGTCTGCACCAATAACTCCAACAACCGTAACATTTGGGAAATTTAGCCCCTTTGCAACCATCTGGGTTCCGAGTATTATATCATACTTGCCTTCGGCAAAATCGCTTAAGTATTTTGAAAAAGAATCTCTCGTCGTGGTGCTGTCAGCATCAAGCCTCAGTATCGAAGCGTCCGGAAATGTCACACTAAGCTCCTCTTCCACTCGCTGAGTTCCTATTCCCATAAAACGCAAATCTGCCCCACTACAAGATGGACATTTTTTATTAGCAGACTCACTATATCCGCAATAGTGGCACATAAGCCTCTTGTTTGCCGAATGATAAGTCATTGAAACACTGCAGTTCGGACAGGTCGCCACATATCCGCAGGACGGACACGAAATATATGTGTTGTGGCCCCTGCGGTTTAAAAGCACTATTGCCTGTTTGCCGTTTTTAAGAGCTTCATCAATAGCCTGCTTTAGCTCGGTGCTTAACGCACCGTGATTTCCGTTTAATATTTCCCGTCGCATATCAACCGTTCTGACTTCCGGGAGTTCGGCAGAACCATAACGGTTTTTAAGGGTGCATAAGCTGTATTTACCAAGCTTTGCAAGGCTGTAGCTTTCAAGCGACGGTGTTGCCGATGCCAAAATAAGCAAAGCCTTATTATATGCCGCGCGGAATTTTGCCAAATCCCTCGCGTGAAAACGGGGAGACTTTTCAGATTTATAGGTATGTTCGTGCTCCTCGTCCATTATTATAAGAGAAAGGTTTTTAACCGGTGCAAATATTGCCGAGCGTGTGCCGATTGCAACGGTTGCTTCTCCGCGGCTAACCCTTTTAAATTCGTCCATTCTCTGCCCTAGGGACATCGCCGAATGGAAAAGAGCAACACGGCTTCCGTATCGGTCTCCGAAAATTTGCGCCGTCTGTGGTGTCAGGGCAATTTCGGGCACCATTATAATAACGCCCTTACCCTCGCTCACCACCTTGTCAACAAGTTTTAAAAAAACGCTTGTCTTTCCGCTTCCCGTAACCCCGTAAAGCAGCGCCGTTTCGCCCTTGTCGGAAGAATATAATCCGTCAAGTCGCTCGAAAGCCTCGTTCTGCTCGTCGGTCAATACAATACTGTCTGTGTTCTGGGCTTTAGTTTTCCTTATTGGAGAACGGTATACCTCCAAATCAAAAAACTCTGCCACTCCCTTTTTAACCAAGGTGTTAAGAACCGATGCCGAAGCGCCCGTAAAATACATTATCTCCTTAACCGACGCCGAGCCTATGTCTGCAATAGACTGAGCAACCTCTGTCTGTCGGGGCGTAAGCCCAAAACCGGACAGCTCGTTTTCAGATACAATAAGCCTTATGGACTTAAGCTTAGCGTCATTCATTCTTCTAACAGCGTCGGCAGTCTTTACAAGTTTGCCCTCTTTAACAAGCTGACCGAGCACCTTTTGGTTTAAAAAGTCAAAGCTGTCAAGCAGTTCTTTCTCTGATACGACAGGATTTTTTTCAAAAAACTCGTCAAGTGTTTGGTGCTTCTCGTCAAAGGGAACCTCCCCTTTAGAAAACATTTCTCGCACCGTAAAGCTAATTCCTGTCGGCAATACAGCCTTAATAGCGTCAAAATATGTGCAGAAGCAATGCTCGCGCATCCATTTGCACAAGCAAAGCATTTCTTCGCTTATAATTGGGGTTTCATCAATTTGCCTTTCAATCTGCTTGTACTGGGTTTGGTCATCACCCTCGCGCATTTCAAGCACAACGCCCTGCTTGTGCGAGTTGCCCTTCCCAAAAGGAACTACCACACGACAGCCACAACTTAAAGTCTTTTCAAGCTCTTCGGGCACAGCGTAACTGTAAGGCTTGTCGAAAGAATATGCCGTCTGTTCAAGCACAATTTCAGCAATAAGCATACTCTTCCCTCCCCCTTTTAATAAGCCTAATTTTAGCCGTCGATTTCGTCTGCCATTTTATTTATGGCGATAGTAACCGGCTTCTCGATAATGATTTCGCCCTTTTGCTCTGCCTCGTCAGCAAGATTTCTTGCCTTCTGCGCAATTTGATTAACCAGCTTATAGCGGTTATCGGTATTATTAATAAGCTTTCCAATAGCGGGATTTAACATTTTTCAAGCACCTCATCAATTAAATAATTTTTTCTTTCTGTTTTAAGTCGGTCGGCCTTTATCACATCAATAAAATCGTCAACCGCAGTATCTAAATCGTCATTAACAACGATATAGTCATAATCCTTTGCGCAGGCAATTTCCTCTATTGCCGACCTCATACGCTTTTCAATAACTTCGTCAGAATCGGTCGCGCGTGAGGATAAACGGCGTCTTAATTCCTCAATAGACGGGGGCATAATAAACACAGATATCGTGCCGTCAACCAACTTTCTTATGTTTGCTGCGCCGTTTGTGTCGACCTCGATTATAATCTCTTCCCCGTTTTCTATAGCGTCGTCTATAGGCTTTCTGGGGGTTCCGTAATAATTACCTATATAGTTATTATATTCCAAAAGAAGATTGTTTTTAATCATATCCTCAAAATATTCACGGCTCACAAAGTTGTATTTTTCGCCCTCAACCTCTCCCTCACGCATTGGACGGGTTATGCTTGAAATCGAAAATTTAACCTCGGGCAGTCGGCTTAACACCTTTTTTATAATGGTGTCTTTTCCCGAACCCGACGGGCCGGAAATTATAATAAGTCGTCCTTTATTCATAGGCGGCCTCCTCTTCTTCAGCTTCGTCTTCAATACGGCTTGTAACCGTATCGGGATAAAGGTAGGT
>JAGBUC010000017.1 GCA_017630985.1 Clostridia bacterium | reverse complement strand
GTCAATAAAAAAACGATATGCCCAATAAAAAAACGATATGAAAATAAAAAAGAAAAGAACCGTCCGGGAAAACTAGTCCTAGACGGTTCTTTCTGATTTCAGATGTTGGAAATAAGGCAAAAAAGCCTTAAAACCCCTGAAAAAGCGCCAAAAAGGCAAAAAACAAGCACGGCAATTCTATCAAAATCACCGTGCTTATTTGGAAAAGGAAGAAGATATTGATAGAAGCTCAAACCGTGTTTCAACTTGGAATTTTTTGTTTCAAGTTGATTTTTTTTGTTTCAAAGTCGCAGTCCGGCGAAATAATCCGGGTTTAGAACGAACAACTTTGAAAAAATCACTCTCAGGAACCCACCTGGTGTTGCGGAGCGAATGCGCATCAAGGTGGCTTTTTTTATTGGGTTTCAGTCCCTCTCGGGGAGCAACCGAACCCTTCAGCTTTGAGCAACTAAACCTTTTACACTTTTTCAGGGAGACTTTGAATCAAGTATAACACACCGGAGCGGTCTTGTCAAGGCGGGGAGTGGTGCATTTGCGCGTAGGAATTATTAGCAGAAAAAGCGGCAAATCGTATGCGCCAAACCTATTGAAAGTTGGACGGAATTGTGGTATAATGGAATATACAAATTTCTCGCGAAAATTACAATTTGTTATGTGAGGAGAGAGGAGGTCTCGAAGATGATGAAAAATGTTAGAATACAACTTAACCCCGAAACCGAGCTAGAAGTAGTGGCGCCGGTTGGAGAGCTTGATAGACGATTGTCCGAGGTGGATTATGAAGTAGCGGTCCTCGATGCCTCTATCGACAAACTTACAAATCATGCGGAAAAGCTGGATTATGCAGTAGCAGCCATCAGTGGTGTTCTTGCCGGGCTCTTTGACATTCTTTTCGTTGGAAAGTTTGACTTGCAAGAGGGTACCGACTGGTCCACAGAAAAGGTCAATGAGTTTGTAACAAAGGTGGCGAAGCGCAACGGATATGAAGGAGATGACCTTCAGGGCGCAATCAGGCATCTTGAATAATTCGGTGCCCCGAGTGATAGTGTATATAACGAATTCGGCGGCGGGCTTCAGCACCACTTGCGAGATTTCGCGCACCATGCGTCCATAGTTGGTTTGGTGTTCTCGCTGCTCACACAGTTTACCAGGAAAGCCTACGGAACTAAAACCGATGGTTCTTTCCACGTGGTTGATGTTACCAACACAACCTTTATCGGAGAAACCGTACCAACAAAGATAACTTTCGGTCTCGTATATTGGCTGCTTCATATGGCTAGTGACATGGCCGGCTCGAGTGGCTCACCCGGTGCGGGAACCGGAATTCCTGGTCCTGTGATGTCTGTAGTAAAACTGCTATCCACAGCTCCGATATTCAAAAACAAAGATGGGGTTAACGAGCTGAGCCAAAAGATCTCGAAGCTCTTCAATGGTACTTTACTGGCAGAGCACGGGGAAGATGGCAAAATTCTACGTGGCGCAGATGGCAAGCCCCTGATTCACAAGATGGATCTTCGTGGCGAACTTGGAGTGGCGCATCAGCTTGCAAAGCAGGCACTCCCGGTTCTTATCAACGAAGGGTTTGTACGAGGATTCTACTTCGTCAACCGCTTGGTGGGTGAGCTGAAAGAGAAGGAGTCGCTCAGGGATGTAGAGTGGGAGAAAACTCTTCCGTTCGGAAATCGTACCATTGAGCGCATGATGACTGTTGCCACCGGCGCATTCACTCTGGTGGACATGCTCGATGCCGCCATTGAAGGTGCGATTAACTCGAAAGCAAACTGGGTAGAGTTCTTCAGACAATTTGCGCTGCGCTTGAACTTCGTTGGAATAGGAAGAGTTACAATTGCGCTCGGTACAGATATTGTCATGGGGCTGCAGCGCGGGCATAAATCTAAAGAGCGCTTGCTCTTGATGGCAGAGGCTCTGTACTTGACAGAGGCCAAGGTGTACTATGGTGAGGCACTTGTATGGACTGCCGCCAAGGATGCCACCGAATCAATAGATACTTTGTATGCTGCGATGAGAGAACTTTCTCATCAGATAGAGGATGATGTCAAGGCGATCGAAGCCAGTGCCGCAGCAGTGCATGATTTGGATGCTGTTGCTATTGATGAGCACAACCCTGGATTGAGAAAGTCGATCCTGGATATATTGTAATTGTGAGGTATTGATATGAGTGAAAACACGATAGTAGATGGCGAAATAATTAACGTAAGCGAAGAAGAGCTTCCGGCGGTTATTTCTGAACAATTCAGGGCCATCGTAGAAATCGACAAGAAAATAGTAGCCGCAGAAAGAGCGTGCGCTGTAGCTAAAGAAGCTGCCGATAATATCATTCTGCATAAGGGCCTCAATGGCAAAGAGGCAATCGGTTCCACACAAAACGCTGTTCGTTCTTTAGCTGATGCACAGGCCGCATTGACAGAAGCGCAGAGGCTGTTGTTTGAAAACCAGGCAAAGATGGCAGATGGTATGCGATATCTGTTGATGCTCGGCGCCTCCAGCATTGCAACAACTAGGACCGTCATTTTAGAGTTAGAAGGGAAAATGAAACAGGCGGCTGGTGAGGAACTTTCCGAAAGAGCAAAAGCTGAACTTATGGATGTTATCAGACTGCTTCGCGACCAGGAAAGTGCCTTCTCTCGTCAAGAACG
>JAGBUC010000016.1 GCA_017630985.1 Clostridia bacterium | reverse complement strand
GTCCTTGCCGTTTCTAAGAAGAGGACGCATACTGTTGCCCTTGGCTGTGAATATAGCCTCTTTCGAGCGTGAGATGTATTCCTCAATTATCGGAACTATAGCCTTCATCGAATACCGATTTTCAAATCTTTCCTTTTTCATTCCTCTAAAAATCCAAGCTCCCTAATATTATTCAAAAATACCGAAATATCCCGCTTTGCATCCTGTCTGCTGACATCATAATTCTCGCAAAACAAGTCTGTAAGCTTTTCCTCGTCGGTTTCGGTCTTCAGCGCACAAATCAGCATCCTTGACACAGGATTAAGACGGTATATACGCCTGAGGTCTATCCTCTCTTCAAAGGTGGGCACAACGGCAGTGTCGCCCTCTATTTCTATAATTTCAACTCCGTCTCTAAGCTTCATAAACTACTCCTTCGGTTTAATCGAGAAATTAAACTCTATTTTCTTGTCACTAAGCCGATACTTTTCTACCAATGCAGGTCCGCAAGAGCCTGAGCCTATTCCCGACACCTTATAATCGACTCTAAGATGAACAAATCCATCACTCACAAGCTCATCGGTATGGGTCGCCTTTTCAAGCATAATTCCGTCATAATTGGAAACATTTGCCTCAAATCTTTTCCCCTTAAACGAAAGTTTTCCTATGTCCAACCAGCGCACATCGAAATGATTTCCGTGTTCTTGCGGTCGCACATAGTTCACATATTCGCTGTCGGCATCTGAACTATATACCCCCATAATCGAGCCGTGGTGCATATCGCAGTAGCTTTCATACGGACCGTAACCGAAATAGGAAAACTCCTTGTTATCCTTAGGCATAGTAAGCTCAAAACCCAGACGCGGAAGCCATATTACTTCCTCTCTCACGTCACCATCTAAAGAAAAATCTATTCTTCCCTCACAGTTCACCCTAACGGTAAGAGTGTATCTAAAATACGGTTTTCTGGAAACCCCCGCAAGACTTCCCCTAACGGTAATAACCCCGTTATCTAAAGTACACTCATAAACCTTAGAAAACTGATAATTAAGGTTCTCACCCTGCCAGGTGTCATACCTTCCCCAAAACGCCTTTGCTTTGCTATCGTTGTCGGTAGGCGCACGCCAGGAGGTTAGCTTTATAGGCGCACAAAGATTTTCTTTTCCGTCCACCTTAAGTGATGTAAAATTTCCGTAATGCTTCGAGAAAATATATGAAAATCCCTCTCCGCTTATTATAATTTCCTGCTCTTTCTCTTGAAAATCGGCAGATTTTTCACAAAACTCTTCATCTATCTTCTCAATATCAAGCTCGTGCTGTGTAACTGCATAATCATATCCGTCTTTTGTCAGAAAAACAGTAAGAAAAGCGCCAAACCTGCCCTCAAGCAGCGGAAGCTCTATTTCGATTTCGCCTGTCATATGTGGCGCAACATCATAAATATCTGTCCTCGACAGAATCTCTTTCCCGTCAAGCTCTATCTTGTAAGTAAGTTGATACTCGTTAAGATTTGTAAAATCAAGACGGTTGTAAACATAAAGCTTTCGGTCTTCAAAGCGGGTGCGTATCGGCTGATATGCCGCCTTTACCTCAAGCGAGCCTGCTTTAAGCGAACGGTCAGCAAACACCATTCCGTCACAGCAGAAATTGCCGTCGTGGGTCATTTCTCCCTCAAAATCGCCGCCGTATTTTTGAACCCCATCAACCATTACGGTATGGTCAGCCCACTCCCAAACACAACCGCCGATATGCTTGTCATAGCTATCAAATAGTTCATTATAATCCCAAACGTCACCCGGACCGTTTCCCATAGCGTGAGAATACTCGCAAAGAAATACAGGCATATCGATTTCGGGATTGTCAAGAAATTTAATGTTACTGTCCAAAGAAAGATACATTGCCGAGAAAACATCGGCGCTGTGTATTTCACGCTTTCTAGAGGCGTCTTCAATGTGAATAAGACGACCATCATTCTCAGCACGAAGCCACTGAGACATAGCCTTGTGATTTGGCCCGTGTCCGCTTTCGTTCCCCGTCGACCACATAATAATAGACGCATGATTGCGGTCTCTATATACCGCCCTCATCATTCTTTCAATATGCTCGTCTTTCCACTCCGGCTTGGTGCAGGGCCAGTCCGGACTTTCAACATCAAAACCATATCCCACATTTGCATTTCGGCGAAGAACACCGTGGGTTTCAATATCAGTTTCAAGGATAACATAAAACCCGATTCGGTCACACAAATTCAGAAAATAGGGTGTAGGCGGATAGTGCGAGGTCCTTATACAGTTAATGTTAAGCTTTTTCATAAGAAGAAGCTCTTTCTCAAGCTCTTCATTGGTTTCGCACCAACCGTTTGTTATGTGTGTGTCGTGATGGTTAACGCCGTGAAGCTTAACCGATTGACCGTTTATAATCAGCTGATAAGAGGGCGATATTTCTATGGTCCTAAAGCCAATTTCAAAGCGTACAATTTCTCCGTCTCTGACCGCTTCAACCGTGTAAAGATACGGCTTTTCGGCGTTCCAACAAATAGGCTTTTCCACCTCTATAACCGCATTTTTCCCTCTTGCCTTTCCAACAGTTTTACCCTCTTGGTCAAAAAGTGTAAAATCAGCCTCAGCATCTGAGGTTATCTTAACCTCTCCCTCCTGCGCTCTGGCTGTTATATCAAAAATATGGTTATTCGGGCGCTGAAGAATATAGGTGTCTCTGAAAATGCCGTTCATGCGGAAAAAATCCTGGTCTTCAAGATAACTTCCGACACACCATTTAAGCACCTTAACGCGAAGGGTATTAACGCCCTCCTTTACAAAATCGGTTATATCGAATTCGGCTTGAAGATGGCTTCCCTCGGTAAAACCGACATATTCACCATTTATGTATACAAAAGCACAGGAAGAAACTCCCTCGAGAATATAATAGACCCTGCCCCAAACTGTCTCCAAACTAAATTCACGTTCGTAAACACCGCAAGGATTATCGTCAGGAACAAAGGGCGGGTCGTACGGATAGGGATAATTTATATTGGTATAATTCGGGTTTTCAACCCCTTCCGTCTGCCAACAGGACGGAACAGGAATAGTATCCCATTTTTCAATTTTCCTCGGAACATCAATATCGCGACCAAAATATCTGAAACGCCAGACCCCGTTAAGCAGAATATACTCACTTTTCCCTTGCGGTATATAATAACTCCTTTGGGGTAGGCGGTTTTCACTTGTTTTTAAAATGCTTTCATAAACGCGCATTATAATAGCTCCTTTATTGAACCTATACCCGAATTATACTATAATCATATCTTTTTTTCAATAAAATAATAAAAAGTTCTTCTATTTTAAGGGATTATTTGGTATAATACTTTTATATATAAATATTTTAAAAAGGATAGCATTGTATGAACATCGTTATCGACAATATGAATATAAGCTATAACGACATCGGTGAGGGTACTCCGGTGCTTCTTTTGCACGGCTGGGGTTCATCAAAAGAGGTATACGGCGGAATTATAAAAACCCTCTCTGGCAGATGCCGTCTCGTCGCGCTCGATTTTCCGGGTTGCGGAAATTCAGAGATAATGAATAACCCTTGGACCCTTGACGACTACTCTAATTTTGTACTCAAGTTTATGGATGCGGTGGGTCTTGAAAATCCTATAATGATGGGTCATTCCCACGGTGGCAGAGTAACCCTTTATATGACCGCAACGGGTATGGTAGATCCCCCAAAAATTGTTCTTCTCGACGCCGCCGGACTAATTCCTAAAAAAAGCCTTAAACAAAAATTCAGGGCAAAAAGCTTCAAAGCTATCAAAAGAGTGCTAACCCTGCCGGTTGTACGCAATTTTTCTTCCTCTCTTCTTGAAAAAGCGCGCCGTCACTACGGCAGTGCCGATTATAACGCCGCTCCCGAGGTGCTTCGCAAAACCTTGGTCTCCCTTGTCAATACCGACATACGCGATGTTTTGCCCAACATAAAATGCCCCTCTCTTCTAATCTGGGGTGAAAACGACACCGCAACTCCGCTTGAAGATGCAAAAACAATCGAAAAGCTAATTTCCGATTCAGGACTTTGCGTTATCAAAGGCACGGGGCACTTCTCGTTCTGTGAAAAGCCCTATGAGGCAAACGCCATTATAAACAGTTTTATTTAGAGGTTAAGGTTATGATTATATCTGTAATTGCCGTAATTATTGCCGTTGTTTCGGGCTTTTTAGGTCTAATAAGACAATATCAAATGCTTCAACAAAACTCTTACTTTGCCTCAAGATATTCTCTTTGGCTTAAAAACAACACTCGGCTAATGCCTTTAATTTTAAAGGGCATAATCGTCGTTCTTGCTCTCCTCGCCGCCTTGCTTGGCGAAAACACCCTTAAAGAGAGTCTGACGCTTTTTGTCACTGTTGCGCTCTATTTCGGCTGGCGCGCCGCCGCCCTTAATTCAAGCTCAATAAAAAAGCTTGTTTATACCGCAAGAATAAAAAGAATGCTTTTCTTTTCTGTTTCTCTTCTCTCGACACTTGGAACGCTCGGCCTCCTTTTAAACGGCACCTCTCAAATAATTCTTTTAACACTGCTTGTAATCCTGTCGGTCTTCCCCGAGCTTCTATGCCTTATTTCGCTTTTCGCCCTTAAACCCTGTGAAAAGCTTATTGCCAGATATTATATTAACGACGCAAAAAAACTACTCTCCTCCCTAAAGGGTATTAAGGTCATCGGCGTAACAGGCTCATATGGAAAAACAGGCACTAAATACATTCTTACAAGAATTTTAAGTGAAAAATACAACGTCCTTTGTACCCCCGAAAGCTACAACACTCCTATGGGGGTTGTCCGTACAATCCGTGAAAAGCTTCGTGCCGACACCGAAATTTTTGTCTGCGAAATGGGTGCAAAAAATGTTGGCGATATAAAAGAAATCTGCGATATCTCAAACCCCGACCACGCTCTCATCACCTCGGTCGGCCCACAGCACCTTGAAACCTTTAAATCAATACAGAATGTATATAAAACCAAGTTCGAACTCGCAGATGCCGTTGCTAAAAAAGACGGCATAACCCTCGCTAACGGCGACAATAAAATAATTAAAGATAATAAGGTTAACAGCACCATCCTCTACGGAACCGACAAGTCTTTGCCTTTCCGCGCAGAAAATATAACGGCAGACCGCACAGGCTCCTGCTTCGACCTGGTTTTAGGTGACGAAAGAATTGCTGTTTCAACCAAGCTTCTCGGAAAACACAATGTCCTTAACATTGTCGGTGCCGCCTCTATGGCATACAGCCTTGGCGTGTCGTGTAGGCAAATTGCTTTTGCAATCTCAAGGCTAAACCCTGTCGAGCATAGACTCGAGCTCAAGTCATCGGTTGGCGGCTCGCTTCTTATCGACGATGCCTATAATGCAAATCCTGAGGGTTGCATCGAGGCAGTAAATGTGTTAAACTCTTTTTCGGGGCTTACAAAGGTCATTATTACGCCCGGCCTTGTCGAGCTTGGTGATAAAGAATACGAGTATAATAAGGCGCTCGGAAAAGCAGCCTCCGAGGTCTGTGATAAAATTATTTTAGTTGGCATTAAACGCTCAAAGCCTCTGGTTGACGGTGCTTTGGAAAACGGCTTTAATAAAGACAATCTCTTTGTTGCAGAATCCTTTAAACAAGCTATGGAAATATATTCTTCCTTTGCCGACAAAAACACCGTCGTCCTTCTTGAAAATGACCTTCCCGACAACTATTTGAAATGAGGTAACTCTTATGAAAAATACCGTTGCTTTTATATTTGGATGCCGCTCGGTCGAGCATGAGGTGTCTATAATTTCTGCCGTTCAGGCTATGCGTTCTGTCGACCGTGAAAAGTATGATATTGTTCCGATTTATGTAACAAAATCGGGCGAAATGTACACAAGCGATAAAATGTTTGAAATAGAAGCTTTCCGCGATATTAAAGCTCTGCTTTCAGATTCTTCGCCCGTCACCCTTATCAAAAAGGGTCAGGATGTTGTTCTTCATTTTCTTGACAGTAAATTTCTTTCAAAGAAGAAAGATGTTATAATAAATGTAGCTTTCCCCGTAGTCCACGGAACAAACTGTGAAGATGGCACACTTCAGGGCTATCTCGAGTTTTTAGGACTTCCCTATGTCGGCTGTGATGTTCTGTCTTCTGCTGTAGGAATGGATAAGGCTGTTTTTAAATATGTTATGAAATCTGCTAACATACCCGTTCTCGACTGCATCTGCTTCTCCGCCCGCGAATATGCAGAAGATAGGTCTGCTGTAATTCAAAAAGCGGAAAACGAAATCGGCTATCCTATGATAATAAAGCCCGTAAATTTGGGCTCTAGCGTCGGCATTTCCAAAGCAACCGACCAAGACTCTCTTGTAACTTCAATCGACCTTGCGGTCTCTTTTGCCGACACTATTCTCATCGAACACGCCGTCACCGCAATCCGCGAAATCAACTGCTCGGTTGTGGGCGACCGCGAGAGCTGTGAGGCGTCGGTTTGCGAAGAGCCCTTTATGAACGACGAAATCCTCTCATATGAAGATAAATATCTGGGTGGCTCTAAATCAGGCGGAGCAAGTAAGGGTATGGCTTCCCTCGGAAGAAAACTCCCTGCCGATATCCCGAATGAAAAAAGTGAAGAAATAAAAGCTCTGGCTATTGATGTGTTCAAAGCACTTGGCGCGTCGGGTGTTGTTCGTATTGACTTTATTATCGACTGTGATACCGATAAGGTGTATGTAAACGAAATCAACACAATCCCCGGTTCTCTGTCCTTCTATCTGTGGCAGGAAAGCGGTGTTCCATATAAAGAGCTTCTAAACCGTCTTATTTCACTCGCCTTCAAGCGTCACAGAGACCGCCAAAATCTAACCTTTACTATCGATACCAACATCCTTTCGGGCGTTTCTTTCGGCAGTAAATCGACGAAGGGAAGTAAATTCTAATGACTGACCTTCTTATAAAATTATTTATCAAAAAAAGCGACCAAAGCAGTCAGAAATACCGAAATAAATGCGGCACCCTCGCGGGTGTCGTAGGCATTTTCTGCAATCTTCTGCTCTTTGCCCTAAAGCTTGTTGTTGGAATTCTCTCTGCCTCGGTTTCTGTTATTGCAGACGCCTTTAACAACCTCTCGGATATGGGCTCCTCTGTTGTTTCAATGCTCGGCTTCCGTCTCTCTGCAAAACCTGCTGACCCCGACCACCCCTATGGTCACGGCCGCGCTGAATACATATCCGCCTTTATCGTCTCTGGCCTAATTCTTCTTATGGGGTTCGAGCTTTTAAAAAGCTCTGTAGGAAAAATTATAAATCCTGAGCCGCTTCATTTCACAGGCTTTTCCATCTTTGTCCTCGTCACATCAATCCTTATAAAGCTCTGGATGATGCTTTTTAACCGTAAACTCGGCAGTAAAATAAACTCTTCTTCCCTTTTGTTAACAGCCGAGGATTGCCGTAACGATATGCTCACCACCTTTGCAATTCTTATTTCGGTTATTGTAATGATGCTCACCGATATTAACATCGACGCCTATGTCGGCACAGCAATGTCCCTCTTTATTCTCTGGTCGGGCTTCAATACCGCAAAAGAAACCCTTAACCCCCTTCTTGGCGAACCGCTTGATAAAGAGACCGCGCAGAGTATCGAAAAGGAAATTATGAGTTTCGACGGTTTTCTTGGAATTCACGACCTTATTGCCCACAACTACGGCACAGGAAGATGCTTCGCCTCTGTTCATGTTGAGGTTCCCGCTAACACAGATATTGTAAAATGCCACGAGCAAATCGACCTTTGTGAAAAGCTTGTCTGCGAAAGAACCGGAGTTATGCTAACCGTTCATATGGACCCTGTCGAAACCGACAACGAGAAGCTATCCGAAGCAAAATCTATAATATCAGAAAAAATTAAAACCATACATCCATCTCTCACCCTGCACGATTTCCGTATGACGCCAAAAGGAGAAGAACGCACAAACCTTATATTTGACGTTGTAATACCTGCAGATATGGAACAAAAATCAGCAGAAATTAAAGAAAAAATTGAAACCATCGCAAAAGAAATCGACCCTACCTACCGCTGTGTAATCTCCCTCGATTTCGACTATACTGCAAAATAAAAGAAACCTCAAAGCAATCTTGCTTTGAGGTTTCTTATTTTATCATACTGAATATTTAATAGGTGAAAAGTGGTTTTCAAAAACCCTTATTTGAGGAAACGCTTCCTTTAAAGCATTTGCCAAAACGGGAACGATAATGTCCTCGGTGTTAAAATGACCCGCATCAATAACCGTAATGCCTTTCGCATACCCCTCCATAAACACATTGTGCTTAATGTCGGCGGTAATATAAGCATGGGCGCCCTGATTTATCACATCACTAAGCATTCCACCGCCGCTTCCCGAACATACAGCAACCCTTTTTATATAGTTGCTTTGTCCAGCATATTTTACAGGAAGCTTTAGTTTTTTTGAAACACTTTCTGCCAAATCGTCTGCCGACTGACCGTCGCCTAATTCCCCAATTCTATAAAGAAATCCTTCGCTGTCGGCAACCTTTACAATATGTTCAAGACCGAGCAGTCTGCAAAGCGCATCATTCACCCCGCCGTCTGCCTGGTCAAGATTGGTATGAGCCGAAATAACCGAAATCCCGTTTCTTATAAGGCGGTAAACTATCGTCTCATCGGTAACAGCCTTCATCGGCTCAAAAATAACAGGATGATGGGTAATAATCAGATTTGCGCCATTTTTAACAGCCTCGCTAACCGCTTCATCGGTACAGTCAAGACAGACCACAATTCCTGTAACTGTGTTGTCAGGCTCACCGACAAGCAGACCCACATTATCATAGGTTAAAGCGGAAGAAAAATCATACTTATCGTCCAAAAAGCTATAAATGTCATTAACCGTCATTTTACTTTACCTTAAATGAATCCTTAAGTGCTACCGTGCGGTTGAAAATAAGATTGTCCTTTGAAGACTCTTTATCAAGGCAGAAATATCCCTGACGCATAAACTGGAATCCGTCTCCAACCTTAGCGCTGCCTAGCGACGCCTCAAGCTTACAGCCCTCAAGTACGGTCAAAGATTCGGGATTAAGGTTGTCAGCAAAGGAAGCCACTCCCTCTTCATCCGACGGATTCGGAACATTGAAAAGTCGGTCATAAAGGCGCACTGTCGCATCAACGCAGTGCTCAGCGCTAACCCAGTGGAGAGTTCCCTTAACCTTTCTGCCGTCTGGCGACTCACCGCCGTAGGAGGCAGGGTCATAGGTCACGTGAACACAGGTAATATTACCCTTTTCATCCTCATCATGAGAAGCATACTTAACAAAATAAGCGCCCTTAAGTCTAACCTCTTTTGTCGGGCAAAGACGGAAATATTTTCCGGGCGGCTCTAGCATAAAGTCGTCCTGCTCGATGTAAATAGTTTTCGAGAAGGTAACAGTTTTGTTTCCAAGCTCAGGCTTGTTCGGATTTATTTCAACCGATATTTCTTCGATTTTTCCATCAGGATAATTATCTATTACAACCTTTAGAGGACGAAGCACCGCCATAGCTCTGTCTGCATTAAGATTAAGGTCGTCACGCACACAGGACTCAAGCAAAGCATAGTCAATTACGCTGTATGCCTTGCTGACGCCGATTTTCTCAACAAAATTTCGTATAGCTGCGGCAGGATATCCCCTTCTTCTCATTCCGCAAATGGTTGCCATTCTGGGGTCATCCCAACCCGATACAAGACCGTCGTTAACAAGCTTTAAACACTTTCTTTTTGAGGTCAGAGTATAGTTCACATTCATTCTTGCAAACTCTATCTGACGAGAGGGCTCTGCAAGTTCAAGCTTCTCAAGAAACCAGTTGTAAAGAGGTCTGTGATTTTCAAATTCCAAGGAGCAAAGAGAATGTGTTACGCCCTCTTTCGTGTCTGACAAAGGATGAGCAAAATCATACATAGGATAGACGCACCACTTGTCTCCTGTTCTGTGGTGGGTCGCCTTCATAATGCGGTAAATTACGGGGTCGCGCATGTTGATGTTTGAAGAAGCCATATCAATCTTTGCGCGAAGCACCATTGCGCCGTTTTCAAACTCACCCGCCGTCATTCTGGCAAACAGGTCTTTTGATTCTTCTATCGGTCGGTCACGGTAGGGACTGTTTTTACCTGCCTCGGTAAGACTTCCGCGCATTTCACGGATTTCATCCGCCGATGACTCATCAACATAAGCCAGACCCTTATCGATAAGCTTTATGGCGCACTCATATATAAAATCAAAATAATCGGAAGCGAAATAAACATTATCCCAATTAAAACCAAGCCATTTTATGTCTTCTTTAATTGCGTCAACATATTCAACGTCCTCTTTTGTCGGATTGGTATCATCAAGACGTAGATTGCATTTTCCGCCATACTTTTCAGCAGTTCCGAAATCTATGCAGATTGCCTTGGCGTGACCGATATGAAGATATCCGTTAGGCTCGGGTGGAAAGCGTGTCTGTACGCGTTTGTAAACGCCCTCCTCTAAATCCTTGTCAATAAAATCATAGATGAAGTTTGATGGGGTAGCAGCTACTTCATCCTTTATAATTTCTTCTGCCATAATACGCTCCTAAATATTGCTTATTGCGTAATTTATACGCCTTATACATTCTTCACGGCCCAGCACCTGCATTATACTGCAAAGGTCAGGTGTGTTTCTTCTTCCCGTAACGGCAATTCGAAGAACGGTTGAAAGGTCACCTGCGCTTCCTTTATAAGCTTCCTTGTTGGCCTTATACTCTTTGGTATCAGCCGCAAAGTTAAGGGATGGGCAAATTGCTTTGATTCTGCCAAACCATTCTTCCTTGGTATCCTCAACCGAATACACCTTTGCATACTCGCTTAAAAATGCCTTTATGCTGTCCTTGTCAATATTTTCGGGGAACTCAAGACAAGGGGTATAATATTCCTCAAAGAAATATGCTGAATATGCCTTTGCCTCGTTCCACTTTGCAATGTCCTTACGCGGTTTTGGGCAGTCTCTGTCAATTGCAAAAACAGCCTTAGTATATGCAATATCTCTCGTAATAACCTCGTAAAATTCGGGGTCAAATTCCTTTGCCCATTCACAAAGCTTTTCTACAACCGTTTCGGAATTCATTGTAGCAACTACATTTTTCGAAACATCGTTAAGCTTATCCCCGTCAAACAGTGCGCCCGAAACCGACATTTTTTTCAGATTGAATTTAAATTTCTGTCTCGGCTCTGTAGCATTAGCCCTGCGCCAATCTTCAAATTCACTCGATGCGATGGTCATAAGATATTCTATAACGCTTTTTGCGTCATAACCCTCTTCGGCGAAATAATGCACCGCTGCCTCGGGGTCCTTGCGCTTAGAAATCTTACGCTTTGCGCCACTGTCAAGCTTCATAATCGGCGCAACGTGGCAGAATTTCGGAGGCTTAAAGCCCAAAAGCTTAAAAAGCTGAATATGCTTAGGTACGCTCGAAAGCCATTCGTCTCCGCGTATAACATGTGTCGTCCTCATAAGATGGTCGTCAACCGCATGGGCAAAATGATAGGTCGGAATTCCGTCGGATTTTAAGAGAACAAAATCCTCATCATTCTCGGGAAGCTCAACCTTTCCCTTAATTCCGTCATCAACAAAAACGCGGTTTTCCTCGCTTCCAGGCGACTTAAGACGTATAACATAAGGCTTGCCCTCTTTAATAAGCGCCTCAGCCTCTTCGACCGTAATATCTCTGTGAACGGCAAACTCTCCGTGATATCCCGTTCTGATTTTATTCTTTTCCTGTTCTTCGCGAACCGCCACTAGCTCTTCTGCAGTGCAGAAGCAAGGGTATGCAAGACCCTCTTCAATCAGTTTCTTCGCAAAGCACTGATAAATTTCTGCTCGCTCGCTCTGCTTATATGGCGCATAGTCACCCTTTTGCTCTGTCGGGGTTACAAAACCCTCATCAATATTTATACCAAAGCGAATAAGTCCGTTTATAATATCGTCAATTCCGCCCTCAACCTCGCGTTTTTTGTCGGTATCTTCAATTCGGGTATAGAAAATTCCGCCCGTCGAATCGGCAGTTATGCGATTAACGAGTGCCATAAATAGAGTTCCGAGATGCAAATATCCCGTAGGACTGGGCGCAATTCGCACAACCCTTGCCCCCTCAGGCAGATTTCTTGCGGGATAAAGTTCCTCATAATATTCGGGTGTTTTGGTAATATGACCAAGCAAAAGCTCGGCCATTTTTTTATTCTGGCTCATCTTGTCTCCTAACTATTTCTGAAGAAGCTTGTTAAGCTCGTCCATAAAGGTGTTTATATCGCGGAACTGACGGTATACGCTTGCAAAACGCACATATGCAACCTCGTCGATGGCTTTAAGCTTGTCCATAACAAGCTCGCCGATTTTCTCACTTGAAACCTCACGGTCAAGCGAATTTTGAATTTCGGCTTCAATATCGTCAATAGCCCTCTCAATCATATCAAGCGAAACGGGACGCTTTTCACAGGCGCGCACCATTCCGTTTAATATCTTCTCTCTCGAAAAGCTCTGACGGGTTTTATCCTTTTTAATTACAATTATCGGAAGACTTTCAATAATCTCGTAGGTTGTAAATCTTCTTGTGCATTTAAGACATTCGCGTCTTCTTCTGATGCGCTCTCCCTCATCGGTCGGACGCGAGTCGATAACCTTGCTTTCTTCATAGCTGCAAAAAGGACATTTCATAGTTTTTGCCACCTTTGTTTAAATTTACACATATTTTTAATATAATACCACATTTTTCCCCTAAAAACAAGACGAAATTTCAGGAAAGCGGTTTATAGTCTCTGCAAATTGTATACTTGCTTTTATAACTCTCATATGGTATCATCATATTAGATTATAGGTAAACGATTTAACCGCATAATCAAATCAAAAACCGTAATTGAAAAGAGTGTGTTTTAAAATGAGTTATCAAACAAAGCAACTGGAAAAAGGCGACCTTATTGCAGTTATGCATACCAATATGGGCGACATCAAAATCAAGCTTTTCGAGAACGAGGTTCCGAAAACGGTAAAAAACTTCGTCGAGCTTTCTAAAAAGGGTTATTATAACGGAATTATCTTCCACCGCGTTATCAAAGACTTTATGATTCAGGGCGGCGACCCAACAGGCACAGGTATGGGCGGAGAAAGCATTTACGGTGAAAAATTCGAGGACGAGTTCGACCCACAGCTTCACAATATCCGCGGTGCACTTTCTATGGCTAACGCAGGCCCCTGCACAAACGGAAGCCAGTTCTTTATCGTTCAGGCAAACACCGTGCCCGACGGTATGACCGACCAGATGAAACAGCTCACCGACCGCGGATTCCCCGAAGACTCTATTGCCGATTATGAGGAACTGGGCGGTACCCCTTGGCTCGACTTTAAACACAGCGTTTTCGGTCAGGTTATGGAGGGCATGAATGTTGTCGACGATATTGCAAATGTCCGTTGCGGCGCAGGTGATAAACCTCTTCACGATGTTGTTATCGAAAGCATCGATATAGAAAATGTATAGATTTAAAGGGTGGCATATGCCACCCTTTCTCTTTTAGATTAAAATTTATAGTGACCGTCAATACTATTGTATAACAGGAGTTGATGGTCTTGAAAGATTTTATTTTTTATCTTGTTCTCTTCGGTCTTGCGGCATATATAATTATTGCCGCCTTTCTCATAGCCCTTATCATCTGGCTAATCTAAAATTTTCTTATTTCAAGGGTGTCATCATCCTTACCCTTTTCTATCTTTTTAACAACAACATAATAGCTATAGCTGTCGTTAACCGTAATACACACCCTGTCTCCCACATGCTTTCCCATTAGCGCAGAGCCAAGAGGAGACTCCTTGCTGATAATTTTTTCAAGCGGGTCGCGGCGGAGAGAGGTAACAATACGCACCTGCTCATCACAGTCATCCTCTTCTACATAATAGGTAACCGTGTCAAAAAGCCCAACCTCATCCTCTGCGCTGTCAGCATCAATTATAACCGCCGTCTTTATCATATTGCGAAGATAACGGATACGGCTTTCGTTCCTTCCTCTTTCACGCTTTGCAGCGTGATATTCAGCGTTTTCAGAAAGGTCTCCGTGACTTCTTGCAAATTTAACATCCTCAAGAATTTCCGGTCGCACCTTTGTAATACGATACTCTAATTCCTGCTTCATCTTTTCTATATCAACCTTAGTTAGTTCATCAAACATTACATCACCTATTAACAGTAGTTTCGTGTATTGTTTTATTATACATTATAAATCACATAACATTCAAGATATATTACAGAATTTTATCTGTAATAAAGAGATTCTGTTTTGTTTTTGATTTTATATAAACCTTCTTCTTTCTATTGACAAAAATTCCCGCCTGTGTTACATTTAAACTATCAAATATCAGGAGTTGATTTAATGACAGAAAAGGAACTTCGTGCGTTGCTCGACAGTATGACAATAGAGGAAAAACTGGGCGAGCTATGGCAACCTCAACAACTCGTATATGATAAGGACGGTGTGCTTACGGGTGCCGCTGACACCAATACATATACCCCTGAAGAAATTTATCGTTCAGGCTCTACTCTTAACCTTTTCGGTATTGATCGCATCCGCAAGGTACAGGAAGAACATATAAAAAACAATCCGCATCATATTCCGTTGCTTTTTATGGGCGACATTTGTCGTGGATTTTCAACAATATTTCCAATAACCTTAGGCTACAGCTGTTCATTTGACCTAGAGCTTATTAAGAAAGCCTACCGCGTCGTCGCAAAGGAAAGTGCTGCCTCCGGTTTTCATATCACATTCTATCCCGCAATGGACCTTGTGCGTGACCCTCGTTGGGGACGGGTTGTAGAATCAGCAGGCGAAGACCCATATCTCGCCAGTAAAATTTGTGCTGCTATGGTTGAAGGGTTGCAGGGCGACGGTCTAGACAAGCCAGACACCATCGGTGCTTGTGTGAAACACTTTGCGGGCTACGGCGGTGCAGAAGGTGGGCGCGATTACAACACCGTAGAACTCTCTGAAAGAACCCTACGCCAATATTATCTTCCAGGATACAAAGGAGGCATTGATGCCGGTGCTTCTATGGTAATGACCTCGTACAATGCAATAGGAGGTGTACCTTCCAACTGTAACAAACACCTTGTGCGCGATATTCTCCGCGGAGAGTGGGGTTGGGACGGCGTCGTTATCACAGACCTTTGGGCAACATCTTCCATGACCTCACACCGCATTGGTGACGATATAAACGACGAAAAATATCAAGCCGAAGTAAGTCTTGAGGCGGGTATTGATATCGAAATGGGCTCTTGTCAGTTCCGCTGGCTTGCAGACTCTATAAAGGAAGGCAAAATAGACGAAAAACTTGTTGATGAAGCTTGTTATCGTGTTCTTAAACTCAAAAACGACTTAGGTCTTTTTGAAAACCCATTCCGTGAAATGAGCGAAGAAAATGCAGAAAAACTGCTAAAGTGCGACGAGCATCTTGATATTGCTAAAAAACTCTCAACCGAAAGCTGTGTTCTTCTTAAAAACGAAGATAATGCTCTTCCTCTCACCGAAAAAAGTGGTAAAATTGCCTTTATAGGTCCCTTTGTTGACCTTTCTACTACAAGCGGCGGGGCGTGGGTTCTTACAAACGATGACGAATCAGGCTCACTTCATAATGTTGTCAATAAACATTATCCCGGTAACGACTTTATCTTTGCAAAAGGTTGTTCCGGTCTTGGTCGTGAGCAGGTTCGCGAATCAAAAAGATTTTCCCAATACTCAGATGAGCAAAATCGCGAGAAGGATATCAGCGAGGCAGTAAATATTGCTAAAAAAGTCGACACCGTCGTTCTCGCCCTTGGCGAATGCCCAGGTATGTTCGGCGAAGCCAAAAGCCGCGCAAATATACGCATTCCGGACGTTCAGCTTGAGCTCTATCGTCGTGTTCGTGCTGTCAACGAAAATGTTATCGTGCTTGTATTTAACGGCAGACCTCTGGACCTTTCGGAGATAAACGACGCTAAGGCTATTTTAGACGTTTGGTATCTAGGCACTATGATGAGTGAAGCTGTCACCAACCTCATATTCGGCAAAGAAAGTCCCTCCGGAAAACTCACAATGTCTTTCCCAAGTTTTGTCGGTCAAATTCCTGTATATTACAACAAGCTTCCTACCGACCACCGCAAAGAGCCATATTGGTCTGAATATATCGACGACAGTTCAAGCAATCCTCTTTACCCCTTCGGCCATGGTCTCAACTACACCACTCTAAAATATGGTAAAACTGTGTTCAGTAAAGAACGCTTTACTCCGGACGAAACTATAACCGCTTCGGTTGAAATTACAAATACCGGCGACCGTGACTGCTGTGAAATTGTCCAGTTATATATTAGAGACTTCCGTGCAACCGTTTCCCGCCCCATTAAAGAACTTAAAGGCTTTAAGCGTGTTGACATCAAAGCTGGTGAAACTGTTACCGTACAATTTGAGATTAATGAAGAAATGCTTCGCTATTTCAACATAGATATGGAATATGTATCAGATGCGGGACGCTTTGATGCAATAATTGCTACAAGCAGTGCTTTCGAAGAAGACGAAATGCTTCCCTTCTACCTCGATAAATAGAGAAAAAACGGAACCCTGAAATTCAGGGTTCCGTTTTTTTATTTCCCTTGAAATCCTTATCCTTGTTTGCAGGATTGTTAAGCAGCCTCCCGTCCTCGCTAAATCGCGAGCCGTGACACGAACAGTCCCAGCTATGCTCTTGCGGATTCCAACTAAGCGCACAACCAAGATGCGTACATCTTCTTAACGTCGGGCACATAAGTCCCGCTACCGACTCGACGCCGTTCAAAAAAAGCTGAGGCTTTAATATGCTTCTGGACGGATTATATAACTCCTTATATTTCCATTTCTTCCCCACAAGCATTCTTGATAGTCCTATTGCCGCCACCATTGAACTGCTCATTCCCCACTCGTTAAATCCCGTCGCTGTATATATGCCCTTTGTGCCCTTGGAATACTCGCCTATATATGCAACCGAATCAAGACTAATACAATCCTGTGTAGCCCATTTTGCAACAATTTTTGAGCCCTTATAATGTTCCTTTGCAAACTCCTCCAAAAAGCGATATCCACCGCCCTTTTTGCCTGTTCTGTGGCCTCCGCCTCCAACTATCAACAGGTCTCCGCAGTTTCTAAAAGTCATTCCCTTTTTTTCGTCATCGGCATACATTCCGCCGTATTCTTCTGCCTTTTCAAGTGCTACGGCATATGACCGATGCTGATACATTTTCATAAAATACAGTCCTTGCCTGTCAAGAAACGGAAAATGTGTCGCAATAACAACTCGGTCTGCCTCAATTTTACCGCCGTCAAAGTATGCGACAGTCCCTATAATATCACTGATATGCGTCCCCTCAAAGATATTAAGTCCCTTTGATATGCGGGCTATAAATTTAAGAGGATTAAACTGTGCCTGATTTTCAAAGCAAACCGCCCCCGCAACATTAAGCGGTATAGGCAATTCGTCATAAAAAGCAGCGTTAATGCCTAACCGACTTAAAGCTTCTTCCTCTTTTCTAAGCTTTGCCCTGTCCTGTGAATATATAAAATTATCTCTCTCTTCAAAATCACAATCAATACTACCGCAAAGCTCTTTATATTTTTCTAAAGCCTCTGTATTTGCCGCAAAATAATCCCTTGCGGCTTCCTCCCCAAAGTCTTTTATTATCTTATGATAAATAAGCCCGTGCTGAACGGTTATTTTGGCGGTGGTATTTCGGGTAACCCCCGAACATATTCTGCCCTTTTCGACCAATATATAACGAACGCCCATCTCTTCAAGAAAATAGGCCGTTAAAAGCCCGACCATACCGCCGCCGATAATTAAAACATCGGTTTTGACCTCTCCCTCAAGCCTTTTAAAACTAGGCATCTCTGTGCTTTTCCCCCACAAAGAATCTGTACTGCAACCCATAAAAACGCCTCCTTTTATATATTTTTCCTTTGATTTGTGTCTTTATACGGATAAAGCCAAGCTGTCAACGCATATACTTGAATTGAACAATTTAAGGAGGCGTTTTATGAATCCCTTTACACACAAACCCTGTCCTATAACAGCAGGATACAAAAACTTCAAGGAATTATATCCAAAAAGCTATAATGTGTGCGAGGTAGACCCCTACACAAAAACCAGAATAATACTTATGAACGGAACCGAGTTTGAAGCAAATTGGTTTTCCCACCAGTTTGCCCGTCACGTTACCGATAACGATTTAAGGCGTGAACTTGCTATGACACGCTATGCCGAAAAACAGCAGCAGCTTAAGGTTTCTCTGCTTAAGCCCTGTAACGAAAGTCCTCTTGAACACACCATCTCCTATGAGCAGCTAGCCGTCGACCTAACCGCCGAACTTGCCAGAAGAGAGCCCGACTGCAATGTTAAAAAGGCGCTCGATTTTGCCCTTTTAGAAGATTTCGACCACCTATACCGCTATGCAAATCAGCTCGAAATGGAAAAGGGTATCCGCGCAGAAAAGCTTGTCGGCAGATATACCGAAATTATGCCTGGCAGACCTACGATTGCCCACCACCGCTGCCCTCTTGACAATGTTAAACGTAACATAAATTCTAAAAAAGCCTGCAAGGAAACGGTACTCTCGACTATGATAATAACCGCCGCCGAACAGCAGACTATGAATTACTATATGAATATAACCAACCTCGCCACAAACGACGCTCTACGCAAACTCTATATGGAAATTGCCCTTGTCGAAGAAGAGCACGTAACCCAGTACGAATCACTTATGGATTCGGGCGCAACCTGGCTTGAAATGCTGCTCTGGCACGAGTATACCGAATGCTATCTCTATTGGTCCTGCTTTATGACCGAAACCGACCGATATATAAAATGTATCTGGGAAGAATATCTTGAAATCGAAATCGGCCATCTTCACAAGGCTGCCGAGCTTCTCAAAAAATACGAGGGCAAGGAATGGCAACAGGTAATCCCCGACGGAACCTTCCCGGAGCCTCTTTGCCTCCACGAAAACATAGACTATGTACGCTCCGTTCTTAAAAATACAGTTCAGTTCACAGGCTGTCGTGAAGATTATGAAAGGGTTGAAAAATTGCCTAATAACGCAGATTTCTTCACCTTCCAAACCATCATCGCACCGTCAGACGATATCGTTCCCTCCCACAACGTCATCTGCAACCATATAAAACGCTATTCTAGCGACTATCGTTTCCAGGTTGCCGAAAACCCCGTTCCCGAGCTTCGCGCAAGAAACTGTGACAACACAATGGTCGGCAGAGTTAAAGATGCCGCCAACAGCACCGGCTTCTGCTGTAATAAATAAAACAAAAAATAAACACGACTGACGTCGTGTTTATTTTTTCATAAGATAACCGTAATAATCTTCTTCTAGTATTTCAGACGATATCTTGAATTTATTGTTAACAACCGCCCTCATATTTGAAACATATTGCCTTTTCTCCTCCTCGGAGGCAAAACTCGCATTTTGGAATTCCTCAAAGCTTTCGGTTGCCGTGCTGTATCGTCCCTTGTCGGTTATAAACGAGCGGTCGGAGAATATAACCAACCCGTCACTTTCCGATAATATGTCGCTTCCCATAAGCAACCTAGAATCATAGTTAAATCCAAACAAATTAAGAATTGTCGGAAGTATATCAACCGAATAGCAATATTTATCTACCGTCGGTGCATCCTTTGTTCCCTGACAGTATAATAGGAAACAGCTTTTATAAAGTTCAAACTCCGTTTCTACATCACGGCCCAAAATCTCTCGCCAAACGGCATACTTATCACCATCGTCCTTCTCAAGACCGTAAGGATAATGGTCAGGAGTTATCGATATGACAGTTTTGTCTGCAACCCCCGCCGCATTAAGCTGGGCTAGTAGCTTTTCCATCGCCCTGTCAAGTTCAATATTGCAAGCATAATATGCCTTCAGAGTTTCAGAACAGTTAAGGTCTTTAACGAACTCCCAGTTCTTGCTTGCCATCGAATTTCCTATTTTGGTATAGTTAAGATGACCGCTTACCGTCATATAATATGCGTGAAAAGGCTTATCCCCCGAAATATATTCCGAAACCGAACCGGCTATCATCTCAAGGTCAGACTGAGGCCAAACATTCTTAACATATTTTTCAACCCCGGTTCCCATTCCCTTATAGTCATACCCCATATTAGGATGAGAAAGGTCTCTATGATAGTAGGAATGTGTGTTGTTATGGTAAGCAAATATATTTTCGACCCCAATGCTCCCGAACATATTTCCAAGACAAAAAGGCATATAGTTGTCGGCTGAACGGTAAAAACTCCACACACCCGATTTCGGAATAAGTCCTGTACAAGCAGTATATTCTCCGTCAGAGGTCGAAACTCCCCATATCGGCGTATAGAAGTTTGTAAATTTAAAGCCTTCCTGCTGCATTTTATAAAGTGTGGGCGTAAGCACAGGGTCAATGGCATATGGTGAAAATCCCTCGGCTACAACCGACACTAAATTATACCCCTTATACATTCCTGTATATTCATTTTTATAGGTTGGCTCACGCTCTGCAAAATACGAATTTAGAAGTTTTAAATCCTTGTCTTGCTCCTTTTCGGCAAGAGCTGCAAAGTCAAAATCCATAACATTAGGCTCAGGAGGCTTTATGTCTTCCTCTTCTTGCTTTGGATTAGTCTTTTCAGGCTCTATCTCAACCGTCTGCTCAATACCTAAAAAATTATATTTAATGTCAAGCACCTCGGTCCTTAAAAGTCCAAAACGCGACACCGCAAGATTAGGGTCGAAAAGTCCGTTTTGTACAACCGACATATTCGGAAAAAGCGATATTATAACTATAAGCGCAATCTGAAGTAGAGCCGAAGCGCCCAAATATACGCCACCCATTTTAAGCTTTCCTTCAGGTATAACTACCGCGCGGTCAAAAAACATCACTGCCAAAATTATTGGAACGCTAAGTAAAACAAGCGCAGGGATTCCACTTGCAAGTGCCAATAGTGTGTTCTCAACTATACCATCGGCTAAAACCTGGTCTGCTCCGCCCGCAACAAATGAAAAGGCTATAAGATACTTTCCGAAAAAGCCGTGATATACCGCCTGTGTTCCGAAAAGCAAAAATAAAACCGCCAGTACCACTATGGTTATTTTTCTGGCAGTTTTTTTCGTAAATTGCATACAAACCGCCTGCATCATAAGTCCAAAGCCAATACAAAAGAAGGGAATAATTAAAAGCCCCGTTGTAAAAAAGCTTTTACAGGTAAATATGCGCAGAACGAGTTCCATATATAACACCGCTGCTGCAAAAAAAGCCGCAACGGGAAGCTTGTGTTTGAAATAAATCATAAATTCACTCTCCGAAAAGAGTATACCATTTTTATAATAAAATGTCAATTAAGGTCGTTTTTTGAAGTTATTAAGATTTTCTTAAAAATAAACTTCAAAATCAAAAAATTTAATATATCCCTCTCCCAGTATAACGGCACTTCTCGAATCCGAAAAACAGACCTGCCTCATCGCCTCATAGGATTTGCAAACCCCAAGATATAAAATTACGGCGCAACAAACCACCGTCGCCGTTATATATGCCGAACGGAAAAATATTTTAACATCCCTTATTTTCATAAATCACCTCAATGTGTTTAAAAGACTCGCAAGTGCCTTGCCTGCAAGCTCGCCTGAATAACAGGCTTCCTCAAGAGTATTCGAGTCGGTACCAACCTCAAGAAGCATTGAGCCCTTTGTTAAGTTCATATTATACTTTCTCGAGGCAAAGAGCATCTGTCTCGCAAGCCCCGGATACATTGCCTCCATTGTCTGCTGATATCTGAGTGCCAAGCGGAAATTCTGTCTCCAGTTAGGAAATCCCGTAACGCTTCCCGTCTCACTTCCCACAACAAGCATAACCTGCGCCGCTTTTTTACCGTTAATTTCGGCGGTCGGCTTTGCCTTGTCATTTCCCGTCATCGCAATAGAATCACGGTGTACATCTATCACTACCTTTATTGACGGATATTTCTTTAAATATTCATTTATCGTCTTGGCCGCCCTCGTATAGCTACCGTTATACGATGGATGGTCGTGCAGGGTTTTATCGTGAATAACCCCGATTCCCCCGTTTCTTAGGGCTTCGGCAATAATTTCTCCAACCTTTGTAACGTTTTTCGAATTGTCTGTGCTTCTTGATGCATCAGCCGCAGTATAATAATCCCTTTCCTCCATCATATAGCTCTCGGTCG
>JAGBUC010000015.1 GCA_017630985.1 Clostridia bacterium | reverse complement strand
CGCCAAAGCCATTGCCAACAATAAGAGCAACAATATAGGAGCCTACAACGCCTAAAAGAATAGGTTTTTTTCTAAGCATGCCCTTGCCCCAGATATTAAACACAATAACAATTGCAAGAGCAATAAGTGCAAGAGGCCAGTTTGTTGAACAGTTATTAACTGCCGAGCCCGAAAGTCCAAGACCTATTGCGATTATAATAGGTCCTGTAACGACAGGCGGAAAGAATTTCATAACCTTGTTAATGCCGACAAGCTTTATAAGTGCCGCAAGCACAAGATACACAAGACCGGCGCAAGCAACGCCGAGACAAGCGTATGGAAGCATTTCCTTGTTAGGAACATTGCCGTTTTCACCAAGCATGGGTGCTACAGCAGCATAACCGCCGAGAAAAGCAAAGGAAGAACCCAAAAATGCAGGAACCTTTCCCTTTGTCACAAGATGGAAGAATAACGTGCCAAGTCCTGCCATAAGAAGAGTAGTAGCAACGTCAAGACCCGTAAGCAAAGGCACTAAAACGGTTGCACCAAACATAGCGAACATATGTTGGAAGCCAAGAACCAGCATTTTGCCTGTTCCAAGCTTTCTGGCATCGGTAATGCCCGCTTCGCCAATAGAGATTTTTTCTTTTTTACTCATAAACGAACCCCCAATTTTTTATATCCCACGGAAGAAAGCATATATACATATAATATATAGCAGTCTTTCGTTGAAATCACAAAATGTATTGCTAGGGAATAGTTTTTTAGCCGCCCACATATATTTAAAGAGAATAAAATGTGAAGCTTTAGGGAATATTTGTAAATGCGAAAATTTCCTTGCTTATAATACCACATCATATTGTATTTGTAAATCTTTTTTTCGTGGCTATTCCACAAGTTGTTCGAATTTTCGACAGTTAAAAGCCACCCTTTGCTGTTTAAAGGTTGCTTTTTTGTATACTTGCACAAAAAAAGTCGTCTAAAATCCTACAAAATACGGTTACAACCTTGTAACCTTTGTAATTTATTTGTAATTTTTGTACATTTTGCACAAATTAATGGTCCTAAAATAGTTTGACATATGCAAAATGAAAGGCTATAATACCCGAGAACTGAAATTGACTTACTTGGCACTGGGTTCATACCCCAAATCCGAGGCGTTCTGCGCCAAAGAAACTAAAGGAGTTTATTAATGTTACAAAGAATAAAAGCGGCAGCAGAAAATCTTAAAACCTTTGCCGCAAACAATTTAAAGGAACGTGCAAAACCGCTTCTCTGCCTTATCCTCGCGGCAAGCTGTATAATGCTTTCGGTAATGTTTTCGGTACGCACCTTCCATATTTCGGACGGAAAAAACGACTATACCGTAAGAACCTTTTCTTCAAACGTTGAAACAGCTATCAAAAAGCTCGATCTTAATGACAGTAGTTTTGAAATAACAAACGTTGTAAGTAAGTTTTTAACAACCAACATCAAAATATCCTATATTTTCCCGCTGACCGTCAAGGTTGGCAACGACCTTTCAACCTACTCTGTACGTTCTGGTCTCCTATGCGATATTCTTTCTTCTATCGGAATAATCCTCGACGAGCACGATACGATAAGTCATTCGCTCGACAGCTTTGTCGATAAAGAATCGACAGTTGAAATCACCGATGTCGAATATGTCACCGAAACAACCTTTGAAGCCATTCCCTTCGATACAACCGTCGAGTACTCGGATAAATATCAGGCTTCAACCAAAAAGCTTGTAACCGAGGGCAAGGTCGGTACAAAGGCTGTCACCTGCTCGGTTAAATATATAAACGGCAAGGCGGTCGAATCGACCGTCATAGACGAAAAAATCACCGAATATGCCGTCGACAGTAAAACCATTATAGGAACTGCCGCTCCGACTTATGCCTCAATCGGCTCTGTCCATGCCTCTGCAGTATCCTCAATATCAAAGCTCGTGGCACCCTCTGACCTTTTTCTTGATAAAAACGGCGTTCCCGTAAAATATTCATCCAAGAAGACACTCCGCGCCACAGCATACACCTATACAGGCAACAACTGCTCAACCGGTGTTGCTCCAAAGCCGGGCTATGTTGCGGTCGACCCAAAGGAAATCCCCTATGGAACTAAAATGTATATCGTCTCTGCCGATGGAAAATATGTTTACGGCTATGCCATCGCCGCAGACACAGGCGGATTTATCTACGGAAACCGTACCGATATGGACCTCTTCCTCGAAACCGAGAACGACTGTGTTCAGTTTGGCAGAAGAGACATCGTTGTGTACTTCGTAGACTAACAAAAAATATAAACCCGATACTGCGAAAGCAGTATCGGGTTTTTGTTATGCTATAAAAATTATTCTTCTTCGCTTAAATCAACATCAGCGATATGAACGTTAACCTTTGTAACAGCGTTTGAGGTCATGCTTTGAACTTTATCCTTAACACCTGTCTGAACAGCCTCAGCAACCTGCTTTGCGTTTGCATTCTTGCTTATGCTTATATATAAGGTTATAACAACGGCTCCATTCTTAACCTCAGCGCGAACAGGCTTTAAAACCGATTTGCGCGAAATAGCGTTTTTAATATCTACCGTTCTGGGTGACATGGCTGAAACGCCCGAAATCTCAAGAGCCGCCATTGCCGCCATACTCTCTATAACATCAAGATTGATTGAAAGTCCGCTATGCTCTGCCAACTTTAATACCTCCACATATTTTATAATCATAAGACTTAACCTTTACACTTGTATTATACCACAAAATTACAAAAGGTAAAGCATTTTTATTTGTCAATGGTTATAATTTTTATATCATTAACCGAAAAATCGGTCTGTGTAACAACCGCATCCTGAATTTGCGCCGTCTGTGCAGTGTCAAGCTTATCCTTTCCAACAATAACATTAATGTCGTTTTCACCAATAACTGCAACAACCTTTTCAAAACCCTTTGCCTTAAGCACAGTCTCTATTCTTCCCTCTTTATCGGCCGCCTGTGCAAGTTGCGCAGACTTTTCAAGGGCCGCTGCCCTCTCCTCCTCGCTCAAATCCTTGCGGTCAAGGGTCTCATCTATAATGTCAAGCGCATCGTCTCTTGCGCTGTCCCTGTCCTTTCTAAGCGTAGCAAAATAATCGCTCTCTTCCTTTTTCTCGCCATCTACCGTAGCATTAACATATTCTGCTTGCCCTAAATATTTCGACGATGTATCAGCCTCAGTATCGCTTATAACCCCCGAATATCTCATATTAAGCCAAACTGCCGCCGCCAATGCTACAACCATAACCGCAAGCGCTACCTGACTCTTGCCAAATCTTTTTCCCTTTTTCATTGTCCTGTGGTCCTCCCTTTGCCAATATAAATTTTTCTAGAATTGATGTTAAACGCCGCCAAAACGGCGTTTTTAATTTGCTCGGTCTCTTGCTCGGTTGCGTTGCATATAACCGCCACACCCCTTATTTCAGGCATATGCGAGGTTATAATAAGCGGTGTCTCCGCCCCCGAAGAGTCCTTGACAATGATGTAAGTCTGTTCGCTTTCCTTGCTGGTTTTGGTTTTGTCCTCAGCATTATTCTGCTTTATTTCATCTGCATATTCATATGTGATTCCCGAATCAAGCGTAACCGTCACAACCGAAGAGCTATCGCCGCAAACAGCAAAAACTATGCGCTTTATATCCTCTTCAACGGCGGTTTTATATTCCTCTGCAGAAAAAGGCGTTTCCTCCCTCTTTGGCAGACTCTCGGTCTCTTCATTCGGGAAAACACTCGATATATAAATAAGCACAATGCCCACTATTCCCGCAATAAATAAAATCTTGCCCGATTTTTTGCCCTTTAAAAGCTCGGCTATTCTTTCCTTCATTCAAAAATCACCCTGCAATCAATTCCCCTTTCTTCAAGTGCCGTCCTTGCGGCATCCCTGTTATCAACCCCTTCTATAGTCACTTCACTAATTATTATGCCGCCATCCTCCGTTTTAGTAGCCCTTGCCGAAATATCCGAAAATTCAACAACACTTTCCTTTAATATTTGCTCAATCAAAACCTCGGCTTGATATTGGCTCAAAGAAAGTGCCGTATCGTTCGAAGACTGTGCCGACACATCAATGTTAAAATCAAGGTCAAATACCGTTTCGGATATCCCCCCAACAACCGAGCATAAAAGTATAAGCGCCGTTATATATTTCATACTCTTGTTAAGCGCCTTGCCGCTAAGCAGCGACACCGCCGCCGTAAGCACCGAGACCGAGCAGAAAATCAGCGCAATTTCTCTAACCGAATCCATCTGCTCACCTCCCCGAAATAACCCCAAGAGAGATTATAAAAAGCGATGCCACAAAAAGCAGAACGCCTATAAGCACCGATATCACACAATCAGCAGCCTTTAAAACATCGGTCTTAACCTGAAGACCAAAAAGCTCTGCCGCCGCAATTAAGAAAAAAAGCATAACCCTCCAGATTAAAAGCTCTATTATAACGGGAAGCACCGTAACCGTTACCCCTACCACGCCAAACATTCCCACCGTTGACTTAAGCAGCTTAACCGAACCGAGCAAAGTTGTCAGCGACTCCGAAAGCGCACCCCCCGCCACAGGTACAAACGAGCCGAGTACAAACTTCACCGTCTTAACCCCAAGATTGTCTGCAGTCGCATTAACCGCGGTCTGTATTGACAGCAAACCTAAAAACAGGGTTAAAGAAAGCGACAAAATCCACATAGCCGTCTTTTTAAGTGCCTCTCCAAGTCTGTTTGCGCTTCCAACCGGCAGCACCGAGCTCACAAGCCCCACCCCTAAATATCCGCTCATAAGCGGAACTACAATAAAGGAGGCTATGTTACCAACCGCCCCTGCCGCCCCAAGCAACAAAAAGCTCATTCCCGATGCCGTAATACCTTGGCCACCCACCGTCAATATCCCTGCATATATGGGTATAAAGCCAAGCATCAGGGTTCCAACACCCTTTACTGCCGAGCCGCAGTTTTCTATAAGCGAAAACAGTGGCAAAAGCACCCCAGTTGCCGCCACAAGAACAAATATGTAGGATGCAACTTCCTCAAAAGGCTTAAAGCCCTCAAAGGTGTTTGCCGCAGCTAGCAAAACAATAAGCGCAAGCAAGCCCGCCGCGCATTTTAAAGGGGTCTTCATACCGTCTTTTAAAAATCCGATAATCTCCTCAAAAATATTCTCTGCCGTAAGACCGCTAACCCAACCGCTGTCCCCTATATCAAGCTCTAATCGGTCAAAAAAGCCTCTTGCCTCCTCATCTAAATAACCGTAAATATCCTCTGCGCCGCTTATTTCATATTGCTCCGCGTAAGTGTCCTTAGCGCTCACATTAATACTAAAAAGCAGCAAAAAAAGGACCGTTATAATTATCTTTTTCATATTTCATCCTATAAATTTATATGCCGTCTCAAGTAACGATACCAAAAGCGGTATCGAAATTATAAACACCGCGCACCGTCCCGCAAGCTCAGCTCTGGTTGCAAGTGCCGTCTGTCCAACATCTCGGCAAAGGTCGGCAATAAATCCCGTAATCGCGCAAATTCCAAGACACTTAAGAGCCACCGAAAAATATGAGGTCTCAAGTCCTGTTCGGCTTAAAACACTGTCAAGCCTTTTCACCGCTCCTACAACATCAAAAATCACCGAAAGAAAAACTGCCGTTCCCGCCACAATCGAAATAAGTATGGAATACTCTCCCTTATACTGCTTAAGCAGTGTCACAACAACGGCAGAAATAACGCACACACCTAAAAGCGAAACTATATTCATAAACTATAAACCAAAAACCGACTTAACGGTCGAAAACAGGTCGGCTATCATATTAACCACCATCAGAAGCACAACCACAAGTCCCGTAAGGGTTGTCAGCATTGCCTGCTCCTCTCTGCCCGAGCGCACTAAAACCTGATTAAGCACCGTCACAATAATACCTATAGCCGCTACCTTAAAAATTAAATCGACATCCATTTATACCACCATAACCGCTATAAACAACCCCGCAAAAAAGCCTAACTTGCCGTAAAGCGCCGCCTTTGCCTTAACCTGCTGTTCAGCCTGTTCTTCCCTCTTTTTTAAAAGCTCTAAATAGGTCTCGCACCGTCTTATCTGCGACGGCGCATCTCCCATTCCAAGCATAGAAAAAAACTCCTCAAGCAGCTCTCGGTCCCGTTTGTTAAGTCCATCGCCCCTAATCTTTGGTACCAATCGGTCAAAAACAATAAGTTCTCTCGCCTCTTCTGTTTCAAAAATGCGCAAAAGCTCCTCCCCCGTCCTGATTCTGTCCGATACCTCGCCTATAAGCAAGCAGAACTGCGCAAGTGTCCTCTGCCTAATCCTCAACCTTTCAGAAAGTCTGAAACCAAAAATAGTGCAAACCGCAATAATAACAATAACCCCTATGGCTTTAAGCATGCCGCGACCTCCCTGCTCTTTAAAAACCTTATCTCTCCGCCTATTTCCCCCGAAAGAACCGCAACATTCTCAATTCCGCTAAGCAAAAGTTCTTTCGTAACCCCGCGCTCAGCCAGGTCTCTTTCGTCCGAAATATGCGCGGTAGTAAGTATCTTAACCCCCGAAAAAAAGCTTTCTCTAACTCGGCTTAATTCCTCTCCGTTTCCTATTTCATCAAAGGCAATATATTGTGGAAACATTGTTCTAAGGGCATTTTCTACACCTCTCGCCTTGCTAAGACCGGTTATAACATCGGTGTTAATTCCAACCTCAAGCCCAGTCTCGTCAGCCCGTCTTCCGCAAAGCTCCCCCCTAGTATCAATAACGCAAACCCTCTGCCCAGAATTCGAAATTAACCTGACTAAATCCCGAAGTAGTGTCGTTTTTCCGCTGCCTGGAGGCCCCGCAATAAGTAAACCTTGCGGCGCATATTTCAAAAGCGGCTCGGCACAGCCGAAGACCTGCCGCGCAAGCCTTATATTAACCGAAGAAATCTCGCCAAAGCTCCCCCCCGTGAAGCTTCCGCAAACCCCTGCCCTGTGCCCAAACGGCATCGAAAGATAGCCTTGTTTTAGTTCGTTCTCTCTCGTATAAAGAGAACGGCAGGTTATCCTCATAACCGTCTCCTTAAGTGCCGCGCTGTCAGCAAGCAAAGGCTTTTTTGGAGGTAGCGAGGAGGCAATCGCATCCTCAGATATGTAAAGTGTCGTCTGTCCCGTAAGGCACACAGGGCCTCCTATTCTCAGTCTTATCTCATACGCCGAATTTTTAACCGTTATCGGCAGCATCTCCAGAACCGAAGAAATACCCTCGGGCAAAAATTTAATCACAAAATCAAAGCCTCCGTTTTGGCATCCTACCATTTTCATCACCTAAAAAAGAATATGTACAGGCCATAGGATTTAGAACTTCTGGTAATTCAGGTAAATACATGTAAAACTCTTAAAAAACTTGAACTATACGGTT
>JAGBUC010000014.1 GCA_017630985.1 Clostridia bacterium | reverse complement strand
AGAGCTTGTTTGACTGCTGCTTTGGTCAGAACTGTCGTTAGCAGAGCTATCTTCAGACGAGGTGTCCGAAGAAGTGTCGTCAGAGCTTGTGATATTAGAGGATGAGTCAGATGATGATGTTGTTGAGCCAGAACTGTTTGAAACGGGTGCGTCGTACCAACCCTTTTTGACAACACCGTTCTGCTTTATATAGTCGTCCTGAGAAATACCGTCATATATAAGGGCATGGATGATATCTGAGGCAAAATCAAGATTATAATATACATAAGAGCCAACACGGTTAATAGCTGGACCGTTCATAACATAAGAGTGTTGTGGGACTCGAGTTTGCTCAAAGGTAATGTTTTTGGTAAACATTCCTGCTAGCTTAATAATTTCACTATAAGAAAGGGAGGTCTCCATATGTGGAAGAAGAGCTTTTATAAGGGCGGGATAGTCCTTGACGCTCATTGAAAGCGCCTTATTAAGCAGTTGCTCCATAACATAGCGTTGACGGTCGGTTCTGCCATAGTCGTCAGAAACACCCTCCGCAGTAGAAACCTTTCGAATTCTTGCCCATCCTACTGCCTGCATACCATTAAGAGTTTGAAGTCCTTCTTTTTCTATATAATCAGGTTCAACACCCAAATGATAAGCCTGTTCTAATATACATTGGTTTGCCCCACCAACAGCATGTATCTCGTTCTTTTGAACATCTACCTCAATTCCGCCGACGGCGTCAATAATATCTGCCATGCCAAAAAAGTTGACAGTAGCGTATTCCTTAATATCAAGGCCGAAATTCTGGTTTAAGGTCTTTATTGCAAGGGCGGGACCTCCTGCATTATATGCAGAATTTATTTTGTTGACCTTTTTACCGGGGATTTCAACCAAAGAGTCTCGCATAACCGAAATTATGTTGATTTTACCGGTATCTGTGTTTAGCGACAAAATCATAATAGAGTCGGAAAGGCCTTTAAACGAGCCAACCTTTCGCGAGTCGATTCCGAAAAGGGCAATATTAATTATTCCCTCGTTAATTGGAACAATACTGTTGATTTCGTCATCGTCGATGTTACTATAATTATAATCTTTAGTGAGGTCTAAAAAGATACCAATTACGGTACCGAGCAATATGGTGAGTACAAGGAAAACCGAAGTAAGCGCAACCACTACGGTTCGCTTTTTCTTTGGTAGATTTAAAAACCATTCCTTTATTTTGATAAAGACATTTTTATTTTTTGCCCTTTTCTTTTTACGGGGCGCGGCATGCTTTGCCTTTTTCTTACTTGAATATATATCCATTTTAAACATCCTTCTACATAATTCGCCATCATAGTATATAACATTCTGCTTTAAATTTAAAGAGTTATTTTGTTTTTTAAGCAAAAGTTAATAATTTGTCAAGATTTTGTAGATTTCTCCCTTTTTTATTCCTGTGTCTGACGACGCCATTTTTGCAGCAGCGGAGGCAGAATTTCCATCCTTTATATAATCTTTTGCAATTTGCACAGCCTCATCTAAAGTGTACTCGGCTTTTTCATCATTTTCCTGATATCCGTCAACAATTATAACAAACTCGCCGCGCGGACGGTTTTCCTCGTTATACATCGTAGTAGCATTTAAAAGCGTTGTATGTATAACCTGCTCGTGAATTTTGGTAAGCTCTCGAACAAGGGCAATTTTTCTGTCACCAAAAGCCTTATACATATCGTTAAGCGTAGCGTTCAGTTTATGAGGTGCCTCATAGAAAATCATAGTGCGCTTTTCCTTTGACACCTCAGCCAGATGCTGCTTTCTGCTTGGTTTATTTACGGACAAAAAGCCCTCAAAGCAAAACCTACCGCTTTTCATTCCCGAAATAGCAAGGGCGGTAATAAGGGCGCTAGGTCCCGGAACCGATTCGACAGGAATACCGTTTTCATAACATAGTCTTACAAGGTCTTCGCCGGGGTCTGATATAGCGGGCATACCTGCATCCGAAACCAGAGCGCAATTCTCACCCGAAAGCAGACGCGAAATTATATCGCCGCCACGCTGCATTTTGTTATGCTCGTAATAGGCGAGCATAGGCTTAGAGATGCCAAAATGGTTAAGCAGCTTTACGGTGACGCGAGTATCCTCCGCGGCAATAAAATCCACACTTTCTAAGGTTTCAATTGCCCTTGACGAAAGGTCTGACAGATTTCCTATAGGGGTTCCGACAATATAAAGCTTTCCAGTCATCTAAATATGACCCTCCTTATACGGTCCGTAAATTTTTAACATTTCCTTAGAATATTCTCCGTTCTCATCATAAACGAACAGCGGCGGCATTATTCTCATTCCGCTTTTTGCGTCCCGCTTACCTTCAAGCATAACAAGCCACGGCTCCTCCCCCGTCTTTTTACAGACCAGACGAAGCCGTTTCGGCTCTACCCTATACTTTCTCATCAAGCTGATTATATCGGCAAGCCGTTCAGGGCGCTGACAAATGCAAAGGCTTCCCGAAGATTTTAGAAGATGGGAAGAGGAGGATACAACATCCTCAAGGGTGCACATTGTTTCGTGGCGCGCGGCAATATCGGTTTTGCTTTCACTTAAAATTCCTGCGCCGCTTGCCTTATAGGGCGGATTGCAGGTTACAAGGTCGAACTCACCAAAAGAAAGTTCCCCTTTCAAACATTTGAGGTCAAGACAAAGAGGCTTGAAATTCAGGTTTGGATACTCGTCAACAGTTTTTTTAGCGAGTTCTACCGCCTCTTCGCTTATTTCAACCCCTACAGAGCTTTCTGCAATACCATCGCGAAGCAACAGCATAGAAATAATTCCACAGCCCGAACCTAAGTCGCAATGCTTTTTTACCTTTTTAGCCGAAGCAAAATCGGCGAGCAATACCGCATCCGTTCCAAAGGTGTGATTTTTGGAAACATTTATAAAATAGCCGTTTCCGATAGGCTGTTTCGAACAGTTTAAATCCTTGACCATTTCACACCCTGAGGGGTATCTTCAAGGACGATACCCATTTCCTTTAGTTTGTCGCGTATAGCGTCGGCGGTTTTGAAATCTCTTGCTTTTCTGGCGGCTGTTCTCTGCTCGATTAGAGCCTCGATTTCACTATCGAGGTCCTCGGTGTCGCGGTTATATACAAGGCCGAGCACATATGTCAGCTCGTCGAATATTTTAATAGCCTCTAATATGGCAGTTTTTCCTGCACCGTCGGCAAGCATCGTATTGATTTCTCGCACCATACTAAACAACACGCCAATAGCGTCGGCAGTGTTTAGGTCATCGTCCATAGCAGAAATGAACTCATCTCGGTATTTGCCGAGGAATTCGGGCACTGTTCCCTCGTCCTCGGTATTTTTAAGAGCAAAATCAAGATTATCGCGGCAGGTATAAAGTCTCTCTAAAGCATTTTTACCCTGTTCTAGAATATCGGTTGAATAATTTATTGGGCTTCTGTAGTGTGAAGAAATCATCAAATAACGAATAGGCTCATATCCGTAAACACCCGCAACCTCACGAACGGTAAAGAAGTTATTTAAGGATTTTGACATTTTACGGTTATCGACATTAATATATCCGTTATGCATCCAATAGCGCGCGAAATCACAGCCATTAGCGCACTCTGACTGAGCAATTTCGTTTTCGTGGTGAGGGAAAATCAAGTCCTGACCGCCACAATGTATATCTATTGTTTTGCCAAGAAAACGTCCCGCCATAGCCGAACACTCGATATGCCAACCCGGTCTGCCGTTACCCCAAGGGGATTCCCAATAAGGCTCGCCCGCCTTTGCAGATTTCCACAAACAGAAATCCATCGGGTCTTCCTTAATCTCAGTAACATCAATACGCGCTCCTGCCTCAAGGTCGTCAAGAGGCTGATGCGAAAGCTTTCCGTACTCGTTAAACTTTTTGGCGCGGAAATAAACATCCCCCGACGATTCGTAAGCAAAGCCCTTTTCTATAAGAGAAGAAATTATTTGCTGAATTGCATCAATATTTTCGGTTGCCTTTGGATGAACAGTAGCCTCTCGGACATTAAGGCCCTTAGCATCGGTCCAGAATTCGTCAATATATCTTTCGGCAACCTCTTTTACGGTTATTCCCTCTTCGTTCGCCTTCTTTATAAGCTTATCGTCAATATCGGTGAAATTCTGAACAAAGTTTACGGTATATCCTCTCCATTCAAGATAGCGGCGCAAAACATCAAATACGCAAAGAGGACGGGCGTTGCCTATATGGATATAGTTATATACAGTAGGTCCGCAAGCGTAAATTCGAAGGGTATTTTCCTCTAGCGGAATAAGCTCCTGCTTAGTTCTTGTTAAAGTGTTAAAAACTTTCATCTAGTATTACTCTCCTGACTTAATATGTTCAAGCTCTTTATTAAGCTTTAATATTTCTGCCTCAAGGCGATTTATTTCCTGCATAACAGGGTCGGGTATGTGAATTTGGTCGAGCGGAGTGACCTTAACCCCATTCTGCTTAACAACCCTTGCGGGTACGCCAACAACGGTTGAGTTCGGTGGGACCTCGTTTAATACTACAGCTCCCGCGGCAATTCGCGCGTTATCTCCCACCTTAAAGGGTCCAAGCACCTTAGCACCCGAGCTTATCATAACGTTGTTGCCTATAGTTGGGTGACGCTTGCCGACATCCTTACCTGTACCGCCGAGGGTTACGCCCTGATAAATTAATACATCGTCGCCGATTTCTGTTGTTTCACCGATTACAACACCTGTTCCGTGGTCGATAACCAGACGTCTGCCTATCGTAGCACCTGGATGAATTTCAATTCCTGTTTTTCGGGCAGCACGCTGAGAGATAAGGCGGGCAAGAAAGCTGAAGCCGTGCTTATAGAAAAAATGTGCCCGACGGTACATACGAAGCGCTCTAACTCCGGGATAAAGAAAAAATATTTCAAGCGAGCTTCTGGCGGCAGGGTCTCGTTCCTTGACTGCCATAATATCTTCGCGAGTTCTTTTAAAAAACATAAATTCCCTCCTAAAAAGAAAAACTCCGTAAGACAAAAATCTTACGGAGGCGATAATACCGCGGTTCCACTCCTGTTTATAGCTTTAAGCTTTAACGCAGCGGCTACGCACAAAGGATACTATAATTCCCCCTTGTGTGCTGGCGGGCGCACTTCACACTATTCCCATCTTAAAAACCCTTTCAGCCTATGAGGTTTTCTCTCTTTTAGCGGAATACAGTGCTACTCTACCCGATAAACGCATCAATATCTAATATTATTATATATATTTTTCCCGATTTGTCTACATTTATTTTGATGGGTCGACCGCTTCTTTGTTAGAAAGCAGATAAATCGCGCCCGAAACTACGCAAAGAATTGCAGAAATCCACAAAAGCACCGATATAATTACATCAAGAATTGTCACTAGAATCGGAATATTGACTAACTCGCAAAACTGCCTTGCGGTAAGTGCAAAAATTATTGCTGTCATCTGCGATACAGTTTTAAGCTTTCCCCAGATGTTTGCCGCGATGACCTTTCCGCCCGAAGAGACTGCGACTAGGCGGAGAGACGAAACCAAAAACTCCCGGAAAAGTACGATGAAAGCAATCCAAGTTATACCATAGCCGATATTTAATGCGATAAATCCTAAAAATGCGGCGGTTGTAAGCATTTTATCAGCAAGTGGGTCGAGGAATTTACCGAAATCGGTTATAAGGTTTTGTTTTCTCGCAATTTTTCCGTCAAGCATATCGGTAAGTGATGCAGCAATAAAAAGTATTAATGCGACACCGTAATGGAACGGAAAATCAAGGAGTAATGCTAACATAAAAATTGGGGTCATAATAATTCGCATTATGGTTAGTTTGTTAGGTAGGTTCATTTGTTTTCTCTCCCAGCAAATCATATTCAAGGCAATCGTTTATCTGAACAAAAACATAATCGCCAATTACAAGGGGCATATCAGAGGTGAAGAACACTTTTCCGTCAATTTCAGGTGCATCTGCCCTGCTTCGACCAAAATAGCATTTTATATAGTCGTCCCAGCCCTCTATCAGCACCTCTTGAACGGTGCCTATTTTTTCTTCATTTTTTTCGGCAGCAATCAGCATTTGGTCTTCCATAATAAGCTCAGCACGGTTTTGCTTAGTTTGTTCGTCGACCTGATTTTCAAAAAGTGCCGCCGCGGTGTCCTCCTCGGCAGAGTATGTAAAGCAGCCAAGACGGTCAAAACGGATTTCCTTTATGAACTCATGCAACGTGCAAAACTGCTGTTCAGTCTCGCCAGGGAAGCCTGTTATAAAGGTTGTTCTGATAGTGATATCGGGGATTTTATTTCTAATTCTTTCAATTAGTTTGGTGAGACTTACCCTATCTCCCTTGCGGTTCATTTTACGCAAGACCTCACCGTCAGCATGTTGAAGCGGGATATCTAGATAGTGAACAAGCTTTTGTTCCGATGCAATTGTGTCAAGTAGCTCGTCGGTGATTTTTTCAGGGTATGTATAAAGGGTGCGTATCCAATGAAGCTTATCTATTTCACAAAGCTTTTTAAGCAACTCTGCAAGCATTGGCTTGCCATAAAGGTCTTCGCCGTATGCGGTAGTGTCCTGAGCTACAACAATAAGCTCTGTAACGCCTTTGTCGGCGAGAGTTTCGGCTTCTTTTACAATATCCTCTATTCTTCGGCTTCTGAGTTTCCCTCTGATTTTAGGAATCGCACAATAGGTGCAGCAGTTGTTACAGCCGTCGGAAATTTTGATATATGCCGAAAAGGGATATCCGCCTAGCAGACGCTCAGCATTAAGGTCTAGCTCTTCCTTTTCACCGTAAGAATTTTGGGCATTACCCTCAATTGCCTGTTTGGTGAGCTCTGCAATATCTTTATTGCTGCCTATTCCGACAACGAGGTCGACCTCGGGAATTTCCTCTGTTATATCGTCCTTATAACGCTCTGCAAGACAGCCGGTTACAATAAGAGCCTTTAGCTTTCCTTCTTTTTTATATGCGGCACATTCTAAAATATTCTCGATTGCTTCCTTTTTAGCATCTTCAATAAATCCGCATGTGTTTATAATTATTGCATCCGCCTCTGCCTCAACTACTGAAAGCTCGAACCCGTCTTTTAAAAGGTATGCCAAAATTGCTTCTGCATCAACCTGATTTTTAGGGCATCCAAGAGATACAACGCTAACTTTATATGCCATTGACTAAAATTCCTCGCTGTTATTTATTTCATCACTATAGTCTTTTAGGGCATCCTTAACATCCGAAAAGTAAAAGCCCTTTCTAATGAGCGCGGCAAACACCTTTTGCACGCCCTCCTCGCTTTCGAGCTTTTTTGCATATTTTGAAAAAAGCAACGTCTTTATTTTTTGAGTCTCATCCATATCGTCATCAGACAGCACCTCTCGCGCTAAATCTGACGAAATTCCCTTGTTTATAAGCTTATAATAAAGCTCCCGTCTGGAAACGCCCGAAGACGAAAGATATTCTGCCAAATTAGCTGCATATCTTTGGTCGTTAACAAGGTCAAGCTCTTTCATTCTGTCGACCGCCGAACTACAAGCCTTGTCTGAAAATCCGCCTTTTCTAAGCTTTTCAAGAAGTGCTTTTTCAGAGTGGTCCTGTCTGGAAAGATACCAAAGGGCACGGGATTTTGCACGCTTTAAATCAGATTCAAAAACGATTTGCTCAATATTCTCGATATCCTTGCCCTCGGCAAACCCATTAATCTGCACAAGTTCCGTATCAATCAAAAGCTCACTTTTATCCTCGAGGGTGATTAGCGTGAGCCCTTTGCGGCGGTGTGATAAACCTATAATTTTCATTAATCGTCTACTGCGATGTCTATATTAACTTTTTTGCGTCGAGGTGTAGTTTCAGGAATAGCGGTTTCGGGAGCCTTTACCGGTTCGGAAACTTCCTCAGCGGAGTTCATTGCCGCAATGATTTTTGCTTCTATTTCACTTGCAAGAGCAGAATCCTCTTCTAAGAGAATTTTGGTGTTGTCTCGTCCCTGAGCAAGTCGGTTTTCTCCGTAATAGAACCATGCGCCAGAGCGTCTTAAGATATCGTGCTTAAGACCGATATCGATAATCTCTCCAATGTGGGAAATTCCTTTACCGTACATAATGTCAAACTCTGCCTCACGGAACGGTGGAGCCACCTTGTTTTTAACAACCTTTGCACGCGTTCTTGAGCCGACCATTTCACCCGCTACCTTTAAGGTTTCGGTTCTTCTGACATCAATTCTGACAGAGGCATAGAATTTAAGTGCGCGTCCGCCCGTAGTAGTTTCCGAGCTGCCGTAAATAACGCCGATTTTATCGCGGAGCTGGTTGATGAAGATTGCTATACAGTTAGATTTTGAAATTGCGCCCGCAAGCTTACGAAGCGACTGCGACATAAGGCGCGCGTGAAGTCCGACGTGGCTATCACCCATTTCGCCCTCGATTTCAGCTTTAGGTACAAGGGCGGCAACCGAGTCGATTACGACAACATCAATTGCGCCTGAACGCACAAGCGCCTCGGTGATTTCGAGCGCCTGCTCACCTGTATCGGGTTGTGACACGAGAAGAGAATCAATATCAACGCCGAGTGCCTTTGAATATACAGGGTCGAGCGCGTGCTCAACATCAATGAATGCTGCGGTTCCGCCAGCCTTTTGAGCCTCTGCCACAACATGTAAAGCCAAGGTTGTTTTACCTGAAGATTCGGGTCCGTAAATTTCGACAATTCTACCCCTAGGCATACCGCCTATTCCAAGAGCATAGTCGAGAGAGAGGGAGCCTGTCGAAATGTGCTCGACCTGCATACCCATATTTTCGCCAAGGCGCATAACAGCGCCTTGTCCAAACTGCTTTTCAATTTGCTGAAGAGCCGTCGCAAGAGCTTTATTTTTGTCGTCTGCCATAATTTTTACCACCTTTTATTTATTTGAGCCTATTATATATCTTTAAGTGTCCCAAAAACAACCCTTTGAATGCCCGAAAGGTCATTTCTTATGGTTATTTCGGAAAAGTTTTCTGCTTTTAAAATTTCGGCTACTGCCTCTGCCTCATTGATACCAACCTCAAAGGCAAGACTTCCGCCTGATTTGAGTGCGGTTTTCCAGACCGATGTTATTATTCTGTAAAATTCAAGTCCGTCTTTTCCGCCGAGAAGAGCCGTTTCGGGTTCTTTTTGCACTTCGGGGGAAAGGGTTTCCCAATCGGTCACAGGAATATAGGGAGGATTGCTGACAATAAGGTCATACATTCCGAAGCTTTTAAGTGTTACATCCGCTTTTACGGGCATCACATTTTTTGCATCATTATGCGTTATGTTGTGGGTTAGATAGCCGTATGCTTTATCAAATTTTTCGACAGCGGTTACATCTAAATCTTGTCTTTCTTTGGCAAGGCTTATCGCAATACAGCCGCTTCCACAACACAAATCACACACCTGTGCGCCCTGTTTATCTCTTAGAAGTTCAAGCGCCGTTTCAACAAGCAACTCGGTATCCTGACGGGGAATAAGCACGCCCTCGCCTACGAAAAACTCTAAGCCGTAAAACCACCATTTACCAAGTATGTATTGAAGCGGAATTCTCGAAAGCCTTTTTTCGAGTATATCATCGAGAGCATCTTCTAAAATTTCACCAGAGAAAAAGGGCAGTCTGTTTGGCTCAGTTTTCCCAAGATGAGCAACAATGATTTTTGCCTCGCTTCTTGGCTCGTCGGTTATTGCTTCGAGCTTTAGGGTAGCATATTTAAGCGCCTGCTGTACAGTCATTATTTTCCTCCGGCTCGATAACCTCGCTCATAGCGGCAATAGCAACCTCTATCATAGCATCATCAGGCTCTTTGACCGTTATTCGCTGAATGAAAAGTCCGGGCGCAGCAATTATGCGGGTTATAGCATTATCATGTTTGCCGCAAATTTTTATAAGCTCGTAGCCGATACCGCAAATTATAGGAATTAAAAGCAATTTAATTATGGTTCGAAGCCACAAAACGCCCTTAAGCCACGGAACAATCGCATCAAGAATGAAGGTTACGAAAATGCTGACTATAAGCATTAATATCATAAAAGAGGTACCACAGCGCGGATGAAATCTTTTTTGACCGCGCACATTCTCGACCGTGAGTTCAAGTCCCGCTTCATAGCAGAATATGGTTTTGTGCTCAGCTCCGTGGTACTGAAACACCCTTTTTATATCCTTCATATAGGATACGGCTATCATATAGCAAAGGAAAATTGTTATTTTTAGAATTCCCTCAAAAAGCGACTGCAGAGGGCTTAAAACTCCTCCTAAAAGAATGTTTACACCCTTAAAGGCAAGTGACGGAAGATATATAAAAAGTCCGACCGAGAGAATTACGGCAATTACGGTGGCAACCACCATTATAACTCCCATAACGGTTTTTGAATCACCCTTTGGCGCCTCGTCCTCTTCGTCGAGGTATCCTGATATATCTGCCGACTGCATCATAGCCTTATAGCCTATCATCATCGAATCTATAAATCCGACAACACCTCTGATTATCGGAAGCTTAAATAGCTTGTTCTTATTTCTGATACCTTTAAGAGACATCTCTCTGACATCTATGCTGCCGTCCTTGGTGCGAACTGCCATAACGTCGCGTTTAGGACCACGCATCATAATGCCCTCAATAAGCGCTTGACCGCCTATACTTGTTTTTTTACAACCCATTATTTTCTCCTTCGGGAAGATTTTCGTCAGTTTTTTCTACTATAGGTAAAACGACCGTAACCGTTGTGCCGATACCCTCGGTACTGTCGACCAATAAGAGACCGTTATGCTGTTTTATTATTTCGTCTGCCACAGCAAGTCCTATACCTGAGCCGCGCACCTGTTTATTTGCCTTATAAAACTTTTCTTTAACTCTGTCAAGGTCTTGCGCCGCAATTCCGACACCCGTATCACTTATAGACACCTGGACACAGCCGTCCTCATTTCGCTGCTCTATGAGGATTTGTCCGCCCGACAGATTGTATTTTAATGCGTTATCAATTACATTTATGAAGACCTGTTTAATACGGTTTACATCGCCATAACAAAGTACCGCATCCTTTGAGGGAAGATAGGTAAGCTCAATATTCTGCTTTTTAGCAAGCTCACGGTACATATCTGCCGCCTCGTTAAGCACAGGGATGAGTTCAAACTCTTCAAAACTTAGCGACAGTCGTCCTGACTGCATACGGGAAAAGTCAAGCAATTCTTCAACCAGGCCGTGAAGTCTCTCGGATTCCTTAAGGACAACGTCAAGTCCCTTTTTAACCGTTTCTTCATCATAGCCTATCGACATTTTTGCCGTTTCTGCCCAACCGCGTATTGCAGTTAGGGGTGTGCGAAGCTCGTGTGATACCGAAGAAATAAAATCGTTTTTGAGATTTTCCGCCTGTTTAAGCTCGCTTGCCATATAATTGATAGAATCGCACAGCTCGCCTATTTCGGTGTTTGAATTGATATCAATACGCGAATCAAAATCGCCCATTGCGATTTTTCTTGAAATTCCAGACACATCGCGTATAGGCTTTACAATAGAGGTTATGAAATATACTCCTGAAAAGCCTGTTATAACAAGTACGGCAATTCCGATACCGATGGCAATACCACAGGTCCAGATAATGTGCTTGGTAACCTCAGACAAGGAGATGACCCAACGCACCGCGCCAAACACACTATCATTTTGGTTTTTCAGAAGCACGGTTTCACAAAGCACCTTTTCGCCCGCTGTACTTTTTCCTGTCCATACGCCCTCGCTGCCGGCGGCAAGAGCCTTGTCATAGTCGGGCATTTGCGATGACGTTTGCTCAAATCCGGTAGTTGAAATAATCATTTTACCACTTGCATCGAGCACCTGAATTTCAATTTGCTGTTTAAAGGCAAATTCTTCACAATATTTTTTAGCGGAAGAATGGTATTCTTCTATAGTGCAGTTCGAGAGCGGGTTTATAAACTGTTTAGCATATTCTTCGGCGGCAGTCTGCGCTTTTGTTAGATAGAATGTTCTGGAAGAAAAGCAAAAAATCACTTCCAGCGCCAAAATTACCAAAAACATTACAAGAAAAACGTTTACAATCCAGCGCCAAGCGACACTTTTAAATTTTATTTCAATATTCACTCTCTCACCACCTTTATAAAAATATTATTAAAATCAGTTATTACTGTTCCACTTGTATCCCATTCCCCAAACGGTTACAAGATATTTCGGGGATGACGGCTCGTCCTCGATTTTCATACGAAGACGACGGATATTTACATCAACAATTTTTTCCTCACCGTAATAGTTGCTTCCCCAGACCTCGTTCAAGATGTCGGTTCGGTCAAGCGCAACATCAGGATTTAGGAAAAAGTATTCAATAATTTGAAATTCAACCTGAGTGAGCTCGATGTTTTTACCGTTTTTAAGCAAGGTGTGTTTTCTTACATTAAGAACGAATTCACCGAGCTTTATCTCATCAGACATTTTCTTTTGCTGAGCATTATTCATGCCTACGCGGCGATAAAGCGAATCGACACGGGCAAGAAGCTCGGTGGGGCTAAAGGGCTTGGTAATATAGTCGTCGGCACCCATCATAAGTCCGCTTATTTTGTCCATTTCCTGTGTTCTTGCTGTAAGCATAATAATTCCAAGCTTTTGACTTCTTTTTCTAAGCTCTGTGCAGAGGGTAAACCCATCCATACCGGGCATTGAAATATCGAGAAGAGCGATATCAAAATCGGGCTCGGAATCGTATATTGCAAGGGCTTCTTCTCCGCTTCCCGCCTCGACAATCGTATAGCCAACCCTCTTCAAATTTATTGCTTCAAAACTGCGTATAGCTTCCTCATCTTCAACAATAAGAATTTTTTTCATAAGTTTAATCCTTTCTATTTGATGACGGTGAAAATTTCTTTTAAAGATTCGCTTGTTATTCCAAAATCGTTATTTTCGGCAATCTTTACAAGATAAACCAAGCCTTCGTTGCGCACTATTTGAACATAACCCTCCTCCGAAAAGCTTCCAGTATCATAATCTGTCGCAGTGACGGCGATAATTCGGAACAGTTCACCTAATTGGGTTTGTGTTACAGGGTCAAAGCTGTAGTAAACACGAAGTCTTGACTCGGTTTTACGAACAAGGAATATTTTTTCTTTCCAGCTTTCAGGAATGGTCAGGCAATATCCGTCTGAATAATTCATAAAGGTCGATGCCAAAAGTGTGGGTCCCTTTTTAGAAAAGCTGCACCAATTGGTTATATAAACCTTATCTGCTTCTATTAGTGATTCGGTTGATTTTAGGAGTTCAAGAAGCGGTATATCTACTGTTCCGTCTCCATCAAAATCACGCGAGGATATAAGACTTGTGCGATAGGTTTTTGAAGTTTCAAGCTTAACTTGGTCGTAAAGGCTTTTAAGTGAGCCGCCCTCGAACCATACTATTTCGGTTAACATCCCCGAGCCCTTTACAGCATCAATATAAACGGCAGGTGTGCCATCCGACAAGGTAGACAGTATTGGCTTTGAATATGAGCTTACGCCGCCGTCAAGCAGTGCCGCACCAATTTCGACAACTCCGTCTGTGCTCAGGCTGAACGACCTGATGGAAGACATTTTTTCGGTGGAGTTAAGGCTTATTACTGTGAGTTCGTTAATACTGTCGGAATTAAGGTCGGTCGTGATATAGTCGGTATAGTTTTCCATAGCGCGTTGCGTTAAGGTTTCGCCACTAAAATTATAAACTCCAACCTGCTTATCGACCGAGCCATAAATAATCCAACCAACGATTATTTCAAGGGTTCCGTCACCATTAAGGTCGGCAAAGCTTACGCTTTCGACATCGGTTCCAACGACATTTAAATCGCCCTTGCTTTTCCATTTACCGTCTTTGTAGGAAATGAGGTTAATATGAAGGGTTACCGTACTGTCTGATATGACACTATATAAAGCTATTGCCTCGTTTTGACCGTCAACATTAAGGTCCTTTAGAATAAAAGCCGAGCGGTATTCTCCAGATGACGCATATTTTAAGGTTATATTTTCACCGACAGCATCTTCAAGCGCCTGCTGAACAGGCTGCATATCCCCCTCAAGCTTAGGGGCAGCAAGAAGATTGCTGCTTTCGAGCGACAGAATATCGCACCCCGTAAGGACAATGAATAGCAGTGCCGCAAGGACTATTGCGGCAAGGCGTTTTAATTTCATATGCGGCACCTCCAAATTATACAAATTCACATAATAGATTATACCACAAACGAGTGCAAAAATAAAGTGTTTTATTCTATTTAATATAAAGAAAAAACGACCCGAAAAATCGGGTCGTCTAACTAATCAATAATTATGCTTTCGCCTGTCATTTCTTCGGGTTTATCAAGTCCTAGAAGACCAATAATTGTGGGTGAAATATCACAGAGTTTTCCACCCTCGCGAAGCTTACAATCTTTGCCGACAACTGCAAAAGGCACCGGATTAGTGGTGTGTGCTGTAAAGGGTGAGCCATCGGTATCTATCATACAATCAGCATTACCGTGGTCGGCGGTCAGAAGCATTACGCCGCCCATTTTAGTTGTAACTTCAGCCACTCTACCAACGCAAGTATCAACCGTTTCTACAGCCTTAACAGCAGCCTCAAAAATTCCTGTATGGCCTACCATATCGCAGTTTGCGAAATTTAGAATAACAACATCATATTTTCCGCTTTCAATAGCCTCGACAACCTTGTCACAAACAGGCTCTGCGCTCATTTCAGGTTGCATATCATAGGTTGCAACCTTGGGTGATTTTACAAGAATTCTGTCTTCACCGTGGTATTCTACCTCAACACCGCCGTTAAAGAAGAAGGGTACATGAGCATACTTTTCGGTTTCAGCAATACGAAGCTGGGTTAGTCCTTTATTAGCAAGGAATTCGCCCAATGTGTTTTTAAGCGACTGTGGTTTATATGCAACCAAAACATTCGGCATAGAAGCATCATACTGGGTCATGCAAACATAGGTGAGGTCGAGCATTCCGCCCTTTCTTTCAAATCCGCTGAATTCGGGGTCGACAAAGGTGCGGGTTATCTCACGGGCACGGTCGGGGCGGAAGTTAAAGAAAATTACGCTATCGCCCGACGCTATTCTTTCGGTGCCTGTTATAACTGTGGGCAGAACAAACTCGTCGGTCAAGTTTTTACCGTCTTCGTCAACGGTTTTATAGGATTTTCGAACAGCCTCTGCCGCATCGTCGGCAACAACTCCCTCGCCGTAAACAAGAGCGGCATATGCCTTTTCAACACGGTCCCAACGATTATCGCGGTCCATTCCGTAAAAGCGTCCCATTACTGTTGCGATTTTACCAACGCCGATTTTTGCAAGCTGATAGTTTGCGGCATCTATAAAGTCGGCAGCAGAGGATGGCGGAACATCACGTCCATCAAGCAGAGCGTGAATGTAAACCTTATCTAGTCCCTTTTCCTTCGCCATTTTAACAAGGGCATAAAGATGCTCAATATGGCTGTGAACACCGCCGTCAGACAGAAGACCCATAAGATGAAGCGAGCTTCCGTTCTTCTTGGCATTCTCCATAGCAGAAACAAGTGCCTCGTTTGTCATCATATCGCCGTCTTTAGCAGACTTGGTTATACGGGTAAGTTCCTGATAGACGACACGGCCTGCGCCGATATTCGTATGGCCTACCTCACTATTTCCCATCTGTCCGTCGGGAAGACCTACATCCATTCCCGATGCTCCGATAGCGGTTGTGGGGCATTCTGCGAAAATTTTATCAATATTTGGTGTTTTGGCGGCATAGATGGCGTTAACCTCGTTATTATCGTTAAAGCCAAAGCCATCCATTATAGTTAAAACTAAAGGTTTTTTCATATCATTCTCCTAATAAATCTTTAGGGATTTTTTTATCTTTATAATAGTATTCCCTGTCGTGTTCTCCAATTTCACGGAGAACCTTACACGGATTTCCAACTGCAACGCAGTTCGACGGTATATCCTTGGTAACAATGCTGCCTGCGCCGATAACCGAGTTGTCGCCTATGGTTATACCAGGAAGAACTACCACACCTGCGCCGAGCCAGCAGTTTCTTCCTATGTGAACAGGAAGATTGAACTGATATGCCTCTTCTCTGAGTTTGGGTAAAATTGGGTGGCCTGCGGTTGCAATTGTTACATTCGGTCCTATCATTGTTTTGTCGCCCACATAAATGTGAGTGTCGTCCGCAAGAGTAAGACCAAAGTTGGCGTATACGCTGTTCCCAAAGTGAACATGGCGACCGCCCCAGTTTGCATAGAGGGGCGGTTCAATATAACAGCCTTTTCCTATTTCGGCAAACATTCTTTTAAGCATTTTCTGCCGTTTCTTTTGCTGTGTAGGGCGGGTTTTATTGAATTTATAAAGCCTATCCAAATACTTTAGTTGCTCCGACATAATATCATCCGATGAGGGATAATATATCTCGGTGCTGTGAAGCTTATCATAAAAGCTCATTATTTGCTTGCAGCCTTTACGATAACGCTGAAATCTTCTGCCTTAAGGGAAGCTCCGCCGATAAGTCCGCCGTCGACATTAACCTTTGATAAAAGCTCGTCCGCATTCTTTGCATTCATAGAGCCCCCGTACTGAACGGTTACTGTTTCGGAAACCTCTTTTCCAAACATTTCGGCAATAGCTTCGCGAACAAAGCCGTTGCCCTCGTCTGCCTGCTCAGCAGTAGCGGTAACACCTGTACCGATAGCCCAAACAGGCTCATAAGCTATTATAATGTTTTTAAGCTGTTCAGCAGAAACATTTGTAAGAGCCATTTTGGTCTGATACTTAAGAAGGGTTTCGGTATATCCAAGTTCTCTCTGCTCTAATGTTTCACCAACACAAACGATAGCGGTAAGACCTGCGCTTAAAGCGGCAAGGGTGCGGAGGTTAACGGTCTGGTCGGTTTCACCGAAATACTGTCTTCTCTCGCTATGACCGATAACAACATACTCAACTCCGCAAGCGGTAAGCATTTCAGCAGAAACCTCACCTGTGTATGCGCCCGAAGCCTTAAAATGTACGTTTTCTGCGCCAATTTTGATATTGGAGCCCTTTGCAGCCTCTACTGCTGCAGCGATATCAACAAAGGGTACGCAAAGAACTACGTCGCAATCCGCACCTGCAACGAGGGGTTTCATTTCGTTTATAAGTGCTGTGGTTTCTGCAGGGGTTTTATTCATTTTCCAGTTACCTGCGATAACTGCTTTTCTAGTTGCCTTGTTCATTTTATTGTCTCCTTATTTAAGTCATTATAAACTGCGATTAGGCTGCCGCAAAAGCGACAGCCTACAGCCAAATTATTTATCATTCATTGCGGCAATTCCGGGAAGTTCTTTACCCTCAAGGAATTCAAGCGAAGCGCCGCCGCCGGTAGAAATGTGACTCATCTTATCGCCGTAGCCAAGGTTGTTAACAGCTGCAGCCGAGTCGCCTCCGCCGATTATGGTGATAGCGTCGGTATCGGCAAGAGCCTTAGCAACCGACAGTGTTCCGTTTGCAAATACGGGATTCTCGAAAACACCCATAGGTCCGTTCCAGACAACAGTCTTTGCGTTTTTAACCTCCTCTGCAAAAAGCTTAGCAGACTCGGTTCCGATATCAAGACCCATCATATCGTCGGGAATTTGACCAACCTTAACACACTTAGCCTCTACAGGAGCGTCGATAGGATTGGGAAAATCCTTAGTTATCATAGTGTCAACAGGAAGAAGAATTTTAACACCCTTTTCCTCTGCCATTTTGAGCATATTCTTGCAGTAGTCAACCTTTTCCAAATCTACAAGAGAAGTGCCAACCGAGTTACCCTGAGCAACAGCAAAGGTATATGACATACCACCGCCTATGATAAGTGTGTCAGCCTTATTTAAAAGGTTTTCAATAACGTTGAGCTTGTCTGCAACCTTAGCTCCGCCAAGGATGCAAACGAAAGGACGCTCGGGATTTTCAACAGCGTTTCCAAGATATTTAAGTTCTTTCTGAATGAGGTAGCCAACAGCAGCTTCCTCAACATAGTCTACAACGCCAACGGTAGAGCAGTGTGCACGGTGAGCAGCTCCAAAAGCATCATTTACAAAAACATCGGCAAGGCTTCCGAGCTCAGCGGAGAGAGCTTCGCCGTTTTTGGTCTCCTCTGCGCGATAACGTGTGTTCTGAAGAAGAACAACGTCGCCGTCTTTCATATTAGCAACAGCCGTCTTTGCATTCTCGCCAACAACGGTATCATCTGCAGCAAACACAACATCTTTGCCTAAATGCTCACTAAGGCGTTTAGCAACAGGTGCTAAAGACAACTCAGGCTTGGGCTCGCCCTTCGGCTTACCAAGGTGGGAGCAAAGGATAACCTTACCGCCGTCAGCGATAAGCTTCTTTATCGTGGGAAGTACGGCAACAATTCTGTTTTCGTCGGTGATAACGCCGCCCTTTAGAGGAACGTTAAAATCGCAACGAACGAGAACACGTTTGCCTTTTACGTTAATGTCGTCAACTGTTTTTTTATTTAGTGCTGTCATTTTAAGTCGTCCTTTCGAAGATTAAATTTACATTGTTAAAAAATAAACACACTATATATATTGTACACAAAATTAACTCTTTTTGCAAGATATATTTATAATGAATTTTCTTGATTTTACCATTTATTATTGTGCAACTCACCAAAATTTTGAAGAGACGGATAATTCCATTGGCGGAGTGCCTCATAAACACCGATAGCCACAGAGTTTGACAAATTTAGCGATCGGGCATCCGAAATCATAGGAATTCTGACGCATCTTTCCCTGTTTTCAAGCAACAACTCTTCGGGCAGTCCCTTTGTTTCCTTTCCGAAAACAAGATATGCATTATCGGGATAAGAAACATCGGTATGGGTGTTTAGCGCCTTGGTGGTGAAATAGAAGAACTCGCCCGAATTTTTTGAAAAGAAATCAGCAAGATTTTCGTAATAGGTTATATCGAGGAGATGCCAATAATCAAGTCCCGCCCTTTTAAGCTTTTTGTCGTCGATTTTAAAGCCCATAGGACCCACAAGATGAAGTCTTGCACCCGTTGCGGCGCAAGTTCTTGCGACATTTCCCGTGTTCTGTGGAATTTCGGGTTCGACCATAACAATATTAAGCGTCGCCATTTTCTTCTCCTTCAAGATAGCTTTGCCACTCGGCATCCGATGCGATTGGATTTTCCTCTTTGAACTTTATATACATCGAGTTCATTACCTTTTTATAGTCTTTTCTGAAATCACAGATTGTTTTTATGCCTATGATGCAAACAATTAGCGTGAAAAGGATTATTAAAGCCGAGGGAGCAAAATGTCGCCATATAAATTTCGAGGTTATACCGTTTTCAATTATTCCAAGCAAAACATTTTCGTCGCCCAGGAAAAGCGCAATATTAAATGCCGAGCAGAGAATATTTGTTACAAGAGCAATAAAATGCTGTTTTATGCAAACCAACACTAGACCGACTGTTGCCATCAAAGCAATAACTATCGGAGACACAAGCACTATCGTTTCTATTTCATATCCCGTAGCCATCTGTAGCGTTATGCCCATAATATAAAGCAGTAGAAACGCCATAAGCCACGCGAAAGAAATAATATAAAAGATTTTCCCTGTTTTATAAAGACTTGAGGTTGTATCTATCCTTACTATTCCTTTTTTATACCTATATTCTTCGACACGGTCGACAACCTTTTGATATTTTTTCATAAAAGCTCCTTACTGCCAATAGTCAACCTTATCGGGCAGGTCGATATTTTTTGCCTTAAATACAGGCTCAACCCCCTGTTTACGCTGAGACTCATAATCCTTTAAAGCCCTGAATGCATACCTGCTTAGAATTACGATGACCGGAATGTTTATAAGGGTCATTACACCCATTGTTATGTCTGCGATGTTCCAAAGCAGGTCAGCCTGCAGAACAGCACCGATAACTATGATTACAGAGGCTATTATGTAATATACAATCTTTGCCGTTTGAGATGGCTTTTTGCCTAAAATATAAAACACACACTGGTCCACATAATAAAGGTTGCCTATAAGGGTGGTGAAGGCAAAGAATATCATTGCTATGGTGATAAATACAGGTCCGAATTCGCCAAGCGTCTGAGATAGCGCAGCCTGAACATATAATGCACCCGATATGTCTTTTGAGGGCTCAACACCGGAGCACATACACATAAATGCTGTTGCAGAGCAGACCAGAAGCGTGTCAATGAAAACCGAGAGCACCTGAACCAAGCCCTGCTTTACAGGGTGGGCAACATCTGCAGATGCAGAAGCGTTTGGCGCAGAACCGACACCCGCCTCGTTCGAAAAAAGACCTCTTTTAATACCGTACATTACGCAAGAGCCGCCAAATCCGCCGAAAATCGCCTTAAAATCGAAGGCTTCGGTGAAAATTCTTGCAAATACTGAGGGGAGTAAATTAATGTTCATAGCAACAATTACAAGCGCAACCAGAATATACGCTACTCCCATAATAGGCACAATAACACTTGTCGCGTTCAGTATGCGCTTTCCTCCGCCTATTAGGCAGTAACCCACAAGCGCGGCAACAATTATGCCTATTATTAGAGGCATTCCCATACCACAAATTTTCAAATCATAAAACTCATATGACGAAAATGTTGACTGGAGATTATATGATGCGAGCATATTGAAGCCTATGCCATAGGTTAAAATTAAACAAACGGCAAAAATGACCGCAAGTGTGCGCGATTTAAGTCCGCCCTCAATGTAGTAAGCAGGACCGCCATAGCTGGAATCGGGACCTTTTCTTTTGTAAATCTGGGCAAGGGTGCTTTCAACAAAAGCTGACGCGCTACCGATAATCGCAATAATCCACATCCAGAAGACCGAGCCGAAGCCGCCGATACAAATTGCGGTTGAAACGCCGATAATATTGCCCGTTCCTACGCGTGAAGCAGTTGAGACCATAAGAGCCTGAAAGGATGAAACACCCTTTTTATCAGACGGTTTTTCCTTTAAAGAGCGAAGCTGTTCTCCAAAAAGACGAAACTGTACAAACTTGGTGCGGATTGTGAAATATAATCCGCCCAGAATAAGCAGAATTATAAGTATATACTCGTAAAGAGCATTGCTTATAACCGAAACTATTTGTTCTATCATAAATTAGGTTTATCCCTTCTTTAAAATATCACGTATCTGCTTAAGCAGTTCTTCGGTTGTTGGATTTTCTTCTCTCTCTTTGCGGGCTTTTTCCTCTTCCTCTGCTTTAGCAATTGCCTCAAGACGAGCCTTTTCGTCAAAGTATGCCTGAACCGCAGCCTTATCTTTAAGCTTTATTCCCTGCGCCTTCATCTGCTTTTTATCTTCCGCGCTTATAATTCCAACCGTGAGTTTGCCGACAAGCATTTTCTGATTTTCAACAAAGGTGTTTATAGCCTTTACAATACAGAAAAGAACAAACGCAATTATAAAGAAATTAATAATTGCATTAATAAATGCGCCCCAGTCGATATAGATAGACTGTGTGAGGTCAACTGTACCGTTTTCTGCATAAACCTTGGTTAAGAAGGTAAAACTCTCGCTCATACTTCCCGTTCCGAAAAGCAGAGCAATAATCCAGTTGATAACAGGCTTTAAAACGTTATTACTTAAGGCATTTACGATACCTGTAAAGGCTCCGCCGACGATAACACCGACAGCCATGTCAATAACATTACCGCGGGTTATAAACTTTTTAAACTCATCAAAAAATTTTTTCATATGTATTCTCCTTTGATTTTTAGCTTTATAATATTAAAGTGTATTAAATAAAATATATCATATTTACGGGTTATTGTAAATAAAAAAATAACCGCCGACTTTATGACAGAGCGCCATAAAGTCAGCAAGTCTTGGTTAATCTACATTAACTCCTTTTTTAAAGAGTTTAATGTTTATAAAGCACATAATAAAGAATATTATGCTATAAATGGAAATTGACAAACAGATAACGGTTTTTATAATATTAATATCAACCATAGAATTTGTTACAAACAAGTTCATAACGCCCTCATTAAACAGGGAAATTATGAAGATGACCATTATTGCAAAAACCTGTGTGCAAATATAAGCTATGAAGCCATACAATATCGAAAAACCTGTTTTCATACTGTTCATTCTGTGACCGAGTATTATGCCCGTAAAGCCTGCTTGAAGAATAACTGCAAACTCGACAAAAAGAACGAGGAGAAATGCCAAAAGAATAGTTGTTATATTGCTTTCATATGCATCGGCTATAGGCAGAATTATGCTTTTTAACAGCTCGATGTTTTCCTTTGAATAATAAGCGACAAAAAGTGTTAAGCCTATTACACCCACGCTTGAGAAAACCGTTATAACCGCAGTAATTATTTTTGATAAGTAAAGCGTAGATTTGCTTATGGGCAGAGTGTGGGTTAAATATGCCTCATCGGAATAGAAATGATTTTTAAACCTAACCCAAAGACGCATAAGGTTGTTAATCAAAACGCTGAATATCATCGAAATGGCAGTTCCCGAACAAATTTCTGCGATAATATTGCAAACCAGAGAGTTTTCTATGCTAAAAAACACCCTTGTAAGCAAGGCAAAAAACAAACCGATACTGTAGAAAATAATTAAAAATTTGAAAATGTTTTCAAGGTCATATTTTAAAAGCTTTCTTAGCATTTGAACATCCTCCTGAAAATTTCGTCAATAGAGCCGTTTTCCCTGTTTCTAAGCTCATCACAGTCGGCAGTTAGAACGATTTTTCCGCCGTCAATAAATATTACCTCGTCAAGAATTCGTTCAATATCGCTAATGAGGTGTGTTGAAATTATAACACTGGCGCCCTCATTAAAATTCGACAGAATTGTGTCAAGGATATAATCTCTCGTTGCAGGGTCAACACCGCCAAGCGGCTCGTCTAGTATATATAGCTCTGCGCTTCTGCTCATAACAAGCACAAGCTGAACCTTTTCCTGCATACCCTTGCTCATTTTAGAGAGCTTTTGTGTGGTGTCAAGTTGTAAATCAGCAAGAAGCTTCCTAGCCTTTTCGGCATCGAAATTTTCATAAAACTCTTCATAATACTTTATAACCTTGTCAACCGTCATCGTTTTATCAAGGCAGGTGCGCTCAGGTAAATATGAAATGACCTTTTTACTTTCTATACCTATTTCTTTTCCGTTCACTAGCACCTTGCCGTCCGACGCTGTGAGCAGGTCGTTTATTATTTTAATTAGGGTGGATTTGCCCGTGCCGTTTTTGCCGAGCAGTCCGACGATTTTACCCCTCGGTATTGTTAGGTTTATCTTGTCTAGAACCTTTTTATTTCCATAGCTTTTTTCAAGTTCTTTACATTCCAATAAATTCATTGTTTATCTCCCTTCATTTCTTTAAGATATTCGAGCGCTTGCTTGTCGTCGTAGCCTATGCTTTTCATACTGAGCAAAAAGTTTTTTGACAGTTGGTCAGCGTATTGTTTTTTATAGCTTAATATAAGGTCGGTGTCGGTCGTTACAAATTTTCCGTTGGTCCTTTCGGTATATATAAGCCCAAGGTCCTCAAGCTCAGAAAGTGCCTTTTGCATGGTATTAGGGTTAACCTTTGTTTCCATAGCGAGTTCTCTGACCGACGGAAGCCGCTCACCGACGCCATAATATCCCGAAATTATATGAATTTTAATCTGCTCGACAAGTTGGATATATATCGGTGTGTTATTATCAAATTTGAAATTCAAAACATATATCCCCTTTCGCACTGTATTATTTGATTAATACAATGATACAACTATAGTACGATTTTGTCAAGTGCTTTTTTGCTGACTTTCTCGTATTCGAATGCATTATTACTTTTAATAGAAAAAATAAAAAGAACCACTCTTTACGGAATGGTTCTTTTTATTTGGCGGAGAAGGAGGGATTCGAACCCTCGAACCACTTGTAATGGTTACACGATTTCCAATTCTATAACTGACAAAAAAGCCTCTGTAAAGCTGCATTTTGCACTTACATAGGCTTATTTTTTACACCATTTTCACTATTTGCACAGTACTTCTAAAAAAATAGTTACGGTTTTAGTTACAACTTTACATTATACGTTACTGGTACATTAATATATAGTAATTGACCTTGTTTTTAATGAGTGCCGCACCTATCACAAGTAGATATGGTACTCATTAAATTATTGTGAACCATAAATCTTTCTATATTATGTATATTCGGATACGACACGAACATTTTTTACTTTTGATTTTCCATTGACTGGATTTGTTGATTTTTGATAAGTAACAGTTTTTCCTACGATTCTAGTAAAATCTATTCTGGGATTATCTTCCGAATGGAAAAACATGTTGTCAGGAAATGCTTGTATAACCTTAGCCCAACAGATATTTTAAATGGCATTAGTCCTCCAAGCGATACCAGCAATAAAGAAGAATAACCTTACTAATTTCGCAAATACGAATAAGCTACGATATCGATTCT
>JAGBUC010000002.1 GCA_017630985.1 Clostridia bacterium | reverse complement strand
ATATTATCCTAAGCTTCATACTGGGGTAGGAACACTTCATAATTGTGCTGAGGGTTGACTGTGGAACGCCGGTTTTTAAATATAACCTATACTGTGTTAATCCGCGCTCTTTCATAAGTTCACTTATTTTCTGCGCAACTGCTTCGTTTAATTTCATTTTTATCACCTTATACTTCATTTGCTCGATAATTCCATAATTAAGTATAGGTTAATGCAACTTTAAAACACTTCGAGTACTTGATATTTTTAATAATTTGAAAGATAATCTTTTAAGAGACTTGCAGGATTTAGCTTTGTAAAATTATATTGTAGATTAAAAATCTTTATTTTTATAATTAGATGTGTTATAATTATAAAAAAGCAATCAAAAACAGTATGGTGAGGTGGGAAGATGGACTCTCATAAAAAGAAAATGGTTGCGCCGATTATCATTACGGCCATTATGATACTGTATTATATTGCGTATTTCGGATTTTTGATTTCTTTACTTGGTGGTTTTTGGAAATATGTTTTGGGCATTATCCCGCTTGTTTTTTCGGGAATTATGATTTATGTCTGCATAGAAAGAATAAATGAAATAAAGAAAGGTGAAGAAGATGATATTAGTAAATACTGATTACATCAGCGGAAAGGAGCTTGAAACCCTTTCGCTCGTAAAGGGAAGCACGATCCAGTCTAAAAACATTGGCAAAGATATAGCCCAAAGCTTCAAGACCTTGGTTGGCGGAGAGCTTAAGGCATATAATGAAATGATGAATGAGGCTCGCGCTCTCGCTACCAAAAGAATGGTTTCAGAGGCAGAGGCTCTGGGTGCAGATGCGATTATTAACATTCGCTATGCTTCTTCTGCAGTTATGCAAGGGGCAGCAGAGGTAATTGTGTACGGAACCGCCGTTAAATTTGTTAACAAATAAAATTATCCCCACCGAGTGTTCGGTGGGGATTTTTTTGTTACGGGAGATTTTTATTAAGATTATAAGGGTTGAAAAGACGCGAAAATTGTTATAAAATGATAGAAGCTTGGAGGGAAGTCTAATGAGAAAGCTTTTATGTTTACTATGTTGCGTAGCGGTGATTGTTTCAATGTGTTCGTGCGCGAAGGCGGAAAACAACAGCGCAGAGGTGATAAACAGTTCTTCGGGCGAGATATCGAGTGAGGTGTCATCACAAGATGCCCCTTCATCAAGTATTGCGGAGGAGAGCGAGCCGGCAGGGGAGGCTTCAAGCGAGGACAAGTCTCAATCGCTGCCTGCGCCGAGTGAGGAAAGCAAGGTGGAGCACCCGGATGAGAGCAGCCCCGAGCCAGAGAACAAAAATGACGGCATGGAACCGTTTACATACACCGTTAACGACCCGGACAATCTAAGAGGCCTTTCAACCGAGAAAAAAGGATTTTCTTTTGGGGTGGCTGTAGGCGGAAAACCGCACGAGCAATCAGTTATTAACCAAAATACCTTTGACGGTTATAATAATGTTGAGGCTTTGGCTCTGGATAATAAAACCGAAAACAAGGTTATGTATCTGACCTTTGACAACGGATACGAGTATGAAAACCTTACGGCAGACATTCTTGATACGCTCAAAGAAAAGAATGTTAAGGCGGCCTTCTTTATAACCCTCGGCTACGCAAAGAATAATAAAGCGTTGGTTCAAAGAATGATAGACGAGGGGCATATTGTTGGAAATCACAGCGCTTCGCATCCGTCGTTTCCTAATTTGACGAGAAGCCAAATGGCAGAGGAAATAGCCAAACTCGACAACTATTTAAGGGAAAATTTTTCCTACACAAGCCCCTATTTCCGCTTTCCGTCGGGAGAATATTCTGAAAACGCTCTCGAACTTGTTTCTTCGATTGGATTTAAATCGGTTTTTTGGTCGGTAGCATACGCTGACTGGGACACTTCATCTCAGAAGGGCGAGGAGTATGCTTTCACAACAGTGACATCTCGTTTCCATCCGGGCGCGGTTATACTGCTTCATGCTGTATCAAGGGACAACGCCAAAGCGCTTGGAAGAATGATAGATTACGCAGTAAATGAGGGTTATTCCTTTAGCACACTTGACAGTTATTTTAAATAGATAATAAGGACATTCCCTACTACCGCTTTAGTAGGGAATGTTTGATTTTTTTGCGAAAGATATAAACAAAAAGACCGTTTATGTTTTGTTCAATATTTCCAAATAATGTGAAATATATTGCAACTTTTGTATTTATTTGTTATAATGTGTTTGCCATTTAAATTTTAAAAAAGGAGAGATAAAAATGGACAAGTTTTTCAAAATTTCTGAACGCGGCTCCAATGTCAGAACAGAAATCATCGCGGGTCTTACAACATTCTTTGCAATGGCTTACATTATCATTGTAAACCCCAATCAGATTGTTGGTTTCAGCTTTGACGTTCCTGGCGTTCCTGCCATTTGGAATGCGGTTTATATCGCAACCATTTTGGCATCGGTAATCGGCACTCTGCTCTTTGCATTTTATGCAAAGCTTCCCTTTGCACAATCTTGCGGCATGGGTCTTAACTCCTATTTCTTCGTTTCCTTCGTATTACCTCAGGTAATTTCGGGCGGCGACGTAGTTAAGGGCTATCAGGCAGGTCTCGTTATCATTCTTATTTCCGGTCTTATCTTCTTGCTGCTTTCTGTAACCGGCGCTCGCTCTTATATTGCAAAGGCAATGCCTGATTGCATTAAGAAATCAATCCCTGCAGGCATTGGTCTCTTTATTGCCTTCATCGGTTTCCAGAATGTTGGAATTATTCAGGCTAACCAGTATACTCTCGTTCAGTTCGTTAAAATTAACGGCGTTGCTTGGGCTGATATTGCCGCTCCGGTTATTGCGCTTGTTGGCTTTATAATCATTGCTATCTTAAGTAAGCTTAATGTTAAGGGCGCAGTTCTTATTGGAATTCTTGCTACCTCGGTTATTTATTATCTCGCTACGTGGACACTTCCCAGCTTTGAACTCGGTGAAATCTTCACCCCATTCAAAGATTTTGCTGATATTGGTATAACTGCTGTATTCCAGGCTGACTCTTGGAAGAACGCATTTTCACCTGAAATGGTTGGTGGAATCTTCTCAGCTATCATGCTTATCGTTACCTTCTGCCTCGTTGATATGTTCGACACCATCGGAACACTTTACGGCGCAGCTTCCGAAGCTGATATGCTCGACGAAAACGGTGACCCCGTTGACGTTGACAAGGCTATGACCTGCGACTCTATCGCAACTGTTTCCGGTTCTGTTCTCGGCACCTCTACCGTTACAACCTTCGTTGAAAGTGCTGCCGGCGTTGCTGCAGGTGGTAAAACCGGACTTACCAGTCTTGTTACCGCTATCTGTTTCGCAGTTTGCTTGTTCCTTGCTCCTTTCGCAAGCATTATTCCTGCGGCTGCTACCGCTCCCGCACTTATCTTCGTTGGCGTTCTTATGCTTAAGAATTTCTCTAAGGTTGATATGACTGATATGAGAAGCGCAGTTCCTGCCTTCTTAACACTTGTTATGATGCCCCTTACCTATTCCATCGCAAACGGTATCGGTATCGGTTCTATCGCTTATGTTCTTATCACCCTCTTCACCGGAAAATACAGCAAGAAAGATATTGCTGTTACAGTAATAGCTCTTCTCTTCCTTGCTAAGTTTATCTTCGGTACAATGTAATACCGACCTAAAAAGTAAAAAACCCGTCGTCCAACGGACGACGGGTTTTTGTCGTTCGAGAACAATTTGTCCATCTGTTTGATGCTATTATCGTTTTGAATATATGGCATATGCATGATTAAAGTTCAAGTCTTTCAATATTAATTCGGCGGACTTACAAAAAATAAGTTCTTAGAAATTCAATAAAATACTTCAATTTTTCCTTGCAAAAGCTGCGGTAATGTGTTATAGTATATTCTTGAGAAAGCATTACTTTTTCTAAACATTTATGGAGGAGCGAAAGAATGAATTTACTTAAGAAAATTGCTTGTTTTATAATGGCGGCGGTTTTAACAATAACCCTTGCTGCATGCGCAGGCAATTCGCCTGACGTACCACAAAACAATGACGACCGTAAACCATACGAGAAGGAAGACGATGGTGCATTTCAATATACCGAAGATACCGATGGCGACTTTGAGTACAAGGAAGTAGATTGGGAGGGACCAAAGGGCTATGTTATCGTTGTTCCGGCAGGTAACAGCGAGGCAAAAACTACTGCTGAAACTTTGCAGGGATATTTTCAGAGATATGCAAACGTCACCTTATCAATCGTAACCGATAAAACTGCCGAAACCGAAAAGGAAATCCTTATAGGAAAAACCTCTCGCGCAGATAGCAAAAAAGACCTTGATGAAGCGAATATTGAGGTATCGGTTAAGGGCAAAAAGCTTGTTTTTGACGGTGGCCATGATGTAACTGTTGATTCTGCTGTTAAAAAGTTTACTCGCCTTACATATAATGAGGGAAAGACATATACCTATTCACTTGAAACCAATTTTAAGACCACTCTGGGAATTGAAGGCCTAGAGGATTATGTTTATGTCTGGGGAGACGAGTTTGAAGAAGCTCGCTATGATGATATAAACTGGAATAAGTGGCGCTTTGAACAGGGCATGATAGGAACTAAACAAATTCTTACAAGCAGAGACAGATGCGTCGCTGATATTGATGATGGACGCCTTCAGCTCTTTGCAATAAACTATTACAATGTAGAAAGCCCACAGACACGCTATATTGTTCCTTGGTCCGTTTCGTCCTCTTATACGATGAACTATGTGTATGGATATGCTGAAATTCGCGCTAAGGTTCCTTTCTTTGAGGGAGCGTGGCCTTCTTGGTGGGGCGGAAGCAAGTGCAATATTCCTGGCGCAAGGGTCACCACTGAATACTATACCGAAATTGATATTTTTGAAATTTTCGGAAGCATAGATACTGTATCGCCTAACCTTCACAAATGGTATGAAGAATATGATTATGCTACCAAACATAATGTTGCGGACGTACAGCACACGGCAAGCGGAAATGAAAAAAGTTATTTACATAAGGACGTTTCAAATCTTTCCAATGAGTATCATGACTATGGCTTCTATTGGAACAAAAACGAAATGTCAATGTGGGTTGACGGAAACAAGTATCAAACCTACGATATAAACAAATCCTGGGACCTTTACGAAGATATGCAAGGCTTCCACGACCCGACATATCTTATGTTTAACAACCATGTGTTTGCGGAAGACTCCTCTTTCCGACCAAACGTTATTTCGGATAATGTAGAGGCTCTTCCTTCCGAATATTTTATCGATTATTTCCGTTTATATCAAAAGCCTGGCGAGGGAAGGCTCTATACTGACTCCGACATGACAAGCGAAGAAAGAGCTAAATATGAACGCCCGGTTGAAAACGAAATGTATGCAGAAAGGAGATAATAATGAAACATTTAGCCAGAACTTCTAAGAAAAATAAAATTTTATCTTCCTCGTTGGCGATTGTGTTAGCACTTTCGGTTGTGCTAACAACCTTCTCCGGCCTCTTCACTTTTGCCGGAAGCGGCTCTTCTAACGAAATTGAAGTGTGGGATGGAACTGTTGCTACCTCTTTTGCGGACGGTAACGGTACCTCAGCCGACCCTTATAAAATAACAAATGGTTCAGAGCTTCTTCTTGCCATTTCCTCCACAGGACGCGATTCGGGCGGTAATAAATATTATTACAGTCTTGAAAACGACATCTATCTTAATGATGTTACAAATCTTACGTGGAAAAACTGGACCGCAAACGAGTGGCCCAGTGTAGATATTGATGCAACAACCGGCGCAAACGCGTTCGGCGGTGTGTTTAGCGGTAACGGAAACCGTGTTTACGGTATTTACTTAAAGAAAGCCGTTTCTAAACCAACAACCGAAACCCCTGACACCTTACGTGCTGCAGGTCTTTTCCCTGTGGTTGCTGCAGGCGCAGAAATTTCTGGCGTTGGTGTTGAAAATTCTTATATCGCGCTGACTAACGACCATAGCGATGCTAAAAAGGCATATGCAGGCTATGTCGGTACGCTTATCGGATATATGTACAACAATGATACGGCAAATCCGATAAAGGTTGAAAATTGTTATTCTGCAGAAGATGTTAATCTTCTCGGAGCATTTGTAGGCTTTATCGGCGGTGTTTCTGCAACCTCTACAGGCACTGAATATGGCGCAACCGTTAAAAATTGCTACGCTTTAAGCAGCGGCAGCGCATATAATGATGACGCTGCTTATGCTAACAATAATTTCAGACTTATAAGCGGACCTGCTTGTGAGAGTATTTCTGCCGACTATTGCTATGTAGTAGGTCAGCTTGGATGGGGCAACCTAAAGAGTGCAACCGGCTCTAATTACTGCACTGACACCTATGCAGGCTCTTCTGGCGGAAGCATTATTACAACATTTGAAAGTCTTGCGTCTGACATTATATACAAGAGAGATTACACCTCCCTTGACAACAATGCAACTAACCTTGCAGATGTGCGTGACGATTTTGATGCGTATACCTCAGCTGGTCTCGGAAGCGTTACACCTAGCGGTAAAAACACCGCTATAAAGGGTCTCACCGTTTCTCATTCAAGCTCACAAGTTTACGCAGACCTAGCGGTTAATGCTAAAAACTTTGTTGTAAAAATTAATTTTGTAACAACTGAAAACAATGTAGGATATGCATCGTTTAGGTTGCTTGATTCTAACAAATCTACAAGTTCTAAGACTTATGTTGCATTCACCCTTCCTTATTCTAGTCGTAATCAGGCCGTTCATGGTCAGGTTCGTGCCGACTATGGTAATGTCGGATTTAGAGGTCTTAACCAAACTGAAGATTATGTTAATGTAAACGAATTATGGACTTTAACTACACCCAAAAATGAATATACTCTTCATATTTATTCGTACGAAGAAAAGGTTTATTTCACAACAGGTGATGGCACCATTATTGCAGAGTGTAATGCTCTTTCAAATACAGGGTATCTTCGTTTGTTAAGTGACTGGGGCGGAATGCTTGTTAAGAGTATTGATATCCGTAAACTTGAGTCCGGAACAGTCGCAACACCTCTTGCTGATATGAAAGGCGAGGGTGCGCTTAATAATATGCCTAAGCTCAACGGCGATAATGCATATGCAACCACTGACAGCTATCCAAGACTTGTCTTCTTCGTGCAAAAAGAGGCTATGGAACAGGTTGAAATCTGGGATGGCGGAACTGCAGCGCCAACAAAAGGCGCGGGTACAGAAGACGACCCGATTCTCATTGAAAACGCTAAACATCTAGCGCATATCATAAAGAACAATGGCGGCGCGGATAAGTTCTACAAACTTACAACCGACATTTTCCTAAACGATGTGAATAAGATTGACTGGACTACAGGTGAGCCGGCAAATGGTTATAGTCCAAAAGCTTGGTACAGTTCTTGGGATACAGGCGCTTGGAGAGACAGAACCTTTAACGGAACCATTGACGGTGACGGACACACTGTGTACGGACTTTATTATAACGAGACAGGAAATAAAGCAGAGGGTTATCAAGGAACCGGTCTTATTCCAAGAGTTGAAAAAGGAAACGTCGTAACCATAAAAGACCTTAAAATTGACGCATGTTACATAAGTCGTCAAAATTCGGCGGGCGCATTTGTAGGCTTTATGAATGGCTCTGACAAAGGCTATCCTACTGTAACTCTTGACAGATGCTCTGTAGGGGCGTCTGCAACAATTTCAGCATATGATGCAGGTGCTTTTGTTGGCAGAAGTATGGAAGGAATGCTTAAAATACTTAACTGTTATTCTTTAGCAGAGGTAGCAGGAACCCATTCCAAAGGATTTTTCGGAGACATCTGGGGTGTAGGCGCCACCAATTCTGTTATTAAGTACTGCTATAATGCAAACGGTCCGATATCTTCGATTGATAAAGTTAACACCATGGCGTTCAACTATGCAACAGAACAAGGAGCCCCGGACTTCGTGGTTACGGTTCTTGATAGAGATTATATGAAGGGCCTGGATGTTTTGACAAACACGTCAAAAATGCCAAAGTTAGGTCTTAACTTTAAAGCCACATCAGGATTCCCCGTTCATGATTATGATTATGTTGCTCCTCCGTCCATGGATGATATAATTTGGGACAAATCGACCGATAAGCTTCCTACAAAAGGAACAGGTGCTAAAGAAGACCCCTATCTTATTGAAACACCAGAGCACCTCGCTGCAGTAGTGAAGTCCGGCGGCGGAGAAAAGAAGTATTATAAACTTACGGCTGACCTCTATATTAACGACCCGAATGGAGTAGACTGGTCAACAGGAGAAGTTAGCGAGGGATATGATGTAAGAAATTGGCTTTCAACATCTACCTTCAAAGGAACCATAGATGGTGACGGACACAAGGTTTACGGATTATATTTCAAAAGCACATCCAGCAAGGACTGGGGATGGGCAGGTGCTGGTTTAATACCTAAGGTTAACACAGGTGATACTGTTGTTATTAAAAATCTTGGAGTGGAAGCATCTTACCTTGAACATGCCAACAATGCGGCTGCTTTCGTGGGCTTTAATGGTGGCAGAACCAGCATTGAGAACTGTTATGTGGGCTCAGATGTAACTGTATATGGACATGAGTCGGGCGCATTTATTGCACTTTCTGCAAATGGTTCGTTCTCACTTACAAGCTGTTATTCGCTTGCTACCACCAAACAAGGACCTAACAAAACAAAGATTTCAAACTATGGCCTTGTCGGCGAGTTCTTTGGAGGCACTTTCCTTGTTCAGTGCTGTTATAATGCTAATGGACCTATTACCAATAGCGCAGCCCTTACTGTAGACAAGTATAATTATGCCACCGAGAATACAGAGCATACCAAAGCAACCATTCTTACTGCTCAGCAAATGAAAGGACTTGATGTGCTTTCAGGTGCTATGAACGAGCTTAACAAATCAAAGGCTTATATTGCAACCGACAGTCATCCGGTTCTTAAAGTGTTTGTAGAAAGCTCCTCATCAGGAGATGTTACAAGCAATATTTGGAATGGACTTGTTGCTGGCGGATGTGAGCTTGGAAGCGGTACCGAATCAGACCCGTTCATCATCACTAACGGTTCAGAACTTGCATGGGCTGTTACTACAACCGAAGGATATTATTTCGAACTTGATAACGATATATATCTAAACGATGTTGTGGATAACGGTTGGTATTTAAGAACTGACAATAACGAGTGGTTTAACGGCACTTCCTTCAAAGGTAATATCGATGGTAAAGGATTCTGTGTGTACGGCATATGGTATCCTGATAACAACGAATATAAATATACGGGCTTTGTTCCTAAGATGCAGGCCGGAACAATTAAGAATCTTGGAATAAGATACTCTTACATTGTTGCATACAATTTTGCGGCAGGCTTTACCGCATATATCGAAGGCTTCAGTGGAAACAACGTCACTTTCGAACAGTGCTTTGTTGACGATACCGTAAGAATTAAATTCTTGGGAACAGAAACATGGGAGAACTCTTCCTTTGGTGCTGGCGGTTTTGTTGGATATCTATATGGATATGACCAAAATGCAGAAAATCCGGCTCGTACCGTTGTTATCAATAACTGCTATTCAAAGGCAACCCTTGAGGGAACTTCAACGAACAGAATGAATGGTATGATAGGCACTATCTGGCTTTCTAACTATTCGATTAAGAATAGTTATTCAATCGGATACCCTGTGGTCAATGCAACAAATCATACCATGGCTGACGATTATTATGACCACAGTTCCAAACTGTCCGAGCAGTGCCCCATTACTGATGTATTCGAGAACAACTATACTGATGTGGGAACTCCGGCTATTGAAGGAACATACACTACGATTGATAACATAAAGAATTTCCACGGCGACAATGCGAAAACATATCTGGCAGGCCTGGATTATACAAAAATTTGGGAAACAGTAACAAACGGAACACCCAAACTTAAGATATTCACATCCATTTCAGGCGAGGATATCTCAATGCCAGATCCAACAGGTACGTTTTACTCCGGTAAGGGTACCAAAAACGACCCGTATATAATAAAAACGGCTCAACATCTTCGCAACATGGTAAACCTTAAATCCACAGCAGGAAAATACTTCCAACTTGCTAACGATATTTATTTGAATGATGTATCTAAGAGCAACTGGATGGTTAACTCACCAGCTAAGTGGTATGATTCTAATGATGTTGAAACCTTTAGCGGAACTCTTGACGGACAGGGCTATAGCATATACGGCCTGTTTGTAAACAGCACACCACTTACAGGAAACGACGAATTGGGTGGCTCTTATACTGGTCTTATTCCAAAGGCAACCTTTGATACCACAATTAAAAATGTGCATATAAGAAATTCCTACATTTCCGGAAAGTCATATGCAGGAGCTTTTGTCGGTTATGTAAGCGGTTCTTCTAAAGGAAGATATGTAAAACTTATTGGTTGTTCGGCAGATGAGACTGTTACCGTTAAGGGTCAAACCGCAGGAGGCCTTATCGGCGGTGGTTCTTGCGGATACAGCTTGTATTATTGCTATTTCACAGGGTCTGTATCTGGTACAAGTGATGGTAGAGAACACACTCTTGTAGGTGACGTATGGAACAGCGATGCCGAGGTAGTACAGTGCTATTCTACTGGCGGAACTGCATTCCGTGGTGTTCCCCAGAACACTTACGTTATCTATGGTACTGAAGAGCAGAACAAAACAACAGTTCTCACTAAAGCTCAGATGACGGGCTCGAATGCAAAGAAGAATATGTCTGGCCTCTTCTTTGATACCTATTGGTATATTGTTGACGGAAAAACACCTCAGCTTAAGGTTGTAGATGCAAGTAATTTGGGTTATACATTTATTGATGAAGGTGTAAAGGGAAGAGTTTGGTCTGGCAAACGCGCAACTAAATTTGCCGGCGGAAAGGGAACCGAGACCGAGCCGTACTTAATCGAGACCCCAGAGCAACTTGCATATATGATTTATTTCGGCAGTTCTAACAATAAGTACTATAAGCTAGTTGCTGATATCAAGCTTAACGACACCTCGAAGAAGGATTGGGAAGCTAACGCTAATGAGTGGTTCTCCGGTAAGGGCTACGGCGGATTCCAAGGAAATTTCGATGGTAACGGACACATCGTTTCAGGTCTCTACTATAACACATCTAACACTTTCTGCGGATTGTTCCCGTATGTTCAGTACAACGCCACAATTCGAAGAATCGGTATTACAGATTCATCTATTATTAATGTTTCGGTAGAGGGTCAACAAAGTTATTCCGGCGCACTTATAGGATATATTGAAAGCTGGAATATGAATGCTGACACATACAGGCACGCTCCAATAATCAGCGAATGCTTTGTAGACCATTCTGTTTATATTGAAGGCTTCTTCGCAGCAGGTCTTGCAGCTGGATGTGCTCAGTTCTGTGAAATTAGCGACTGTTATGTAACCTGCGAACTCACAGGTACAAGTATGACGGGTGCTTTCGTAGCTACAGCGTGGAGAGCTATTGATGGTGTAATCGTTGTTAAAAATAGTTATGCTTCGACCGTCAACAGTGAGGTTGATATGCTCATCAACAACGGAATGGCTAAATCGGCTGAATACATCAATGTTTACCACGATGGAAAACGCGGAAACGCTAATGAACAGCTTAACATATTAAGTCTTTACTTTATGCAGGGCCATTCTGCAAAAGAGCATCTGAAGGGCTTCGACTGGAATTCAACATGGAAAACAGTAGAGGGCGGTTCACCGGTTCTACGTTGCTTCTATAATGCAGACAAATATTCCTGCAAACGCGAACCAAACAAGGTTGCTGTTACTTTCTCAACAGGATGCGCTGCAAGATGCGAACCTCTTTACGGATATGGTTATACCGACCTTGACCGCTCAACATTGCCGACACCTGAAAGATATGGTTATAAGTTCGCTGGCTGGTTCTACACACAAAACTATGCAATTGAATTCGACCTCGACCATTTCCCGCCTGCAAGCATAACGGTTTATGCAAAATGGGAAAAGGTAGGTTATGAGAACGGATTTGAAGGAGTTGTCGATGAAATTTACGACATTTCTGTAGGAGCAATTCATCACAGACCTGGTGTTGACGGTTATAACATGAAGTATGTAAGAAGCGGACTTAAGTCGTTAAAACTCCTTGCTGACAGCGACAAAGACCCACGCTTCCTTATCAACTACGAATTCCCGCTCGAAGTTGCTCAGGAATATGAAATTTCATTCTATATCAAGGCAATATCTGAGGAGGCTAAAGGAGCGGTTAAGTTCTTCCACGCTGACAAACCTCAGCACTATTCCGGAACAGTTGGATATGAGGAGGTTCTCGACCTTTCTGAGCTTACGGTTAACACCTGGAAGCAACATAAGGTAACTATTGTTGCAAACGCTCCATACATTATTGTAAGCGCACCTAAGGGTTACGAACTGGCGTTCGACGATTTCCAGATAGTTCCGACATTTAAAGAAGGCGAACTCGGAAAGATTGATGGATACAATCCCAGTGCAATCGGAACCGAGCCCTCAGGACTTCTCTGGTGGCACATTCTTCTAATCTGTGTTGGCGGCATCGTCGTTCTCGGCGGCGCAGCAGTTGCAGTTATCTTCGTTATTAAAAAGAAGAATGCAAAGGTGCCTGAGACAGAGCAAGCTGAATAAGCATAATATCTAATAACAGGCGGAAGAGAAATCTTCCGCCTGTTTCTTTTTCTTGATAAACCGGGAAATATATGATACACTATAAAAGTTAGAAAAATTTAGGAGAGCATATATGTCCGAAATAAGCAAAGAAATATCAAGGCGAAGAACCTTTGCCATAATATCCCACCCGGATGCAGGAAAAACAACACTAACCGAAAAGCTTTTGCTTTACGGACGTGCAATACAGAGTGCGGGCTCTGTTAAGGGAAAACAGAATGACAGACATGCTGTATCCGATTGGATGGAAATTGAAAAAAAGCGCGGTATTTCAATAACTTCCTCGGTTTTACAGTTTGAATATGACGGATATTGTATCAATATTCTTGATACGCCAGGACATCAGGATTTTTCTGAAGACACCTACAGAACGCTTACTGCTGCCGACAGCGTCGTAATGGTCATTGATGCTGCAAAGGGTATTGAACCGCAGACAAGAAAGCTGTTTAAGGTATGCGCTATGCGCAATATCCCGATATTTACTTTTATCAACAAAATGGACCGTGAGGCCAGAGACTCTTTTGAGCTTCTTGACGAGCTTGAAAAGGAATTCGGAATAGGAACCTATCCTATGAATTGGCCTATCGGCTGCGGAACAGATTTTAAAGGTGTGTTTGACCGCGAAAAGAGGAGAATTTTAACCTTTTCAGATTCACATGCAGGGTCCGACCGCATAAAAGCTATTGAATGTGAACTTTCCGATGCCGAAAAATTAGATACCTTAATAGGTCCGTATATGCGAGAAACCTTGGTTGATGAAATAGAATTACTTGACGGCGCAAGTTTTGATTTTGACATAGAAAAGGTGCGGACAGGAAAGCTTTCACCTGTGTTTTTTGGCTCTGCTCTTAACAATTTCGGCGTAGAGCCTTTCCTTGAAAATTTTCTTAAAATGACAACAGAACCTCTTTCGTACCGTTCGGGTGAAGAGTATATATCACCCACTACAGAGGGCTTTTCAGCCTTCGTTTTCAAAATTCAGGCAAATATGAACAAGGCCCATAGGGATAGAATTGCCTTCATGAGAATTTGCTCGGGTAAGTTTGAACGGTCAAAGGAATATTTTCACGTGCAAGGAGGAAAGGCTATCAAACTTTCCCGTCCTCAGCAAATGATGGCTTCTGAGCGTGAGGTTATAGATGAGGCATATGCGGGAGACATAATAGGCGTTTTTGACCCAGGCATATTCTCTATAGGAGATACCATATGCGAAAAGGGAATGAAGGTTGAATATGCAGGCATACCAACCTTTGCGCCTGAACATTTTGCTCTCGTTGAACAGATAGATTCTCTTAAGCGTAAGCAGTTCGACAAGGGAATAACCCAGATTGCCCAAGAGGGCGCCATTCAAATGTTTTTCCTACCCGATAGCGGTATGGAGCGGGTTTATGTAGGCGTTGTAGGCATGCTTCAGTTTGACGTTTTGCAGTTCAGAATGGAATCCGAATATGGTGTTAAATATCATAAGCAGGATACGGCTCATTGCCTTGTGCGGTTTGCAGAGGGCGATGTCGATATGAAGAGGCTTAACCTTATGCAGTCGACAAAGTGGGTTAAAGACAGAAGGGGGCGCGACCTTTTACTCTTCACTGCGGAGTATGAAATCAACTGGGCGCTTGAAAAGAACGAGGGCCTTGTCCTTAAAGAGTTCAGTCAGGTTCAGGAAATATAAAAAAGCATTGACAAAACTCAATAGTGATAATATAATGAACTAAACTGAATTTCTTAAAACCGTTGAAGCGAGGGTTAAACCGTAAGAGGCGCTTAAAGAGAGCGGGGTTGGTGAAAAACCGCAGTATGCTGTACGGCAAATGGGTCGCTGAGGGAAAGGCGAAAAGCAGGTTTTAAAAGCAGCTTAGTAGTCGGACCGTATGTCTGCGTTAAAGACAGGGGATGTGTTGGCATTCCTGAAAGAGATATCTGATATTATCAGATAAAAAAGGTGGCACCGTGGAATTTTCCGCCCTTTACTTTTGTAAAGGGCGTATTTTATTTTTACGATTTAAGAAATGAAGTTAATTTTATTTCTTTGGAGGAAACAAAAATGAAGTTTAACGGAATCGATTTTGACACGTATTTTAAAAACTATCCTGACAAAAACGGATACTTCGGCAAATACGGCGGAGTTTACATCGACGACAAACTTAAAAAGGCTATGGCAGAAATAACCGATGCCTATATGAGCATCTGCCAATCGAGAAAGTTTATTGCCGAGCTTCGTCGAATTCGTAAAGAGTTTCAGGGCAGACCAACCCCAATAACACATCTGGAAAGGCTTTCAAACAGTCTAGGAAATGTTCAGCTTTATGCAAAGCGTGAAGACCTAAATCATTCGGGCGCGCATAAGCTAAATCACTGTATGGGCGAGGCACTTTTAGCAAAGTATATGGGCAAGAAGAAAATTATTGCCGAAACAGGCGCGGGTCAGCATGGAGTTGCCCTTGCTACAGCTGCGGCTTATTTTGGACTTGAGTGCGACATTTATATGGGCTCGGTGGATATTAAAAAACAGGCACCCAATGTTGCCCGTATGAAAATCCTTGGTGCGAATGTCATTGAGGTCACCCACGGTCTTGCAACCCTTAAGGAAGCGGTTGATGCCGCGTTCGAGGCATATAGCAAGGAATATAAGGACTGCATTTACTGCATTGGCTCGGTGCTTGGCCCCCATCCTTTTCCAATGATGGTGCGTGATTTCCAAAGCGTTGTCGGTATTGAGGCGCGCGAACAGTTTATTGAAATGACCGGTCATCTTCCTGATGTAATAGTTGCCTGTGTGGGCGGAGGCTCAAATGCCGCAGGTCTGTTTTCGGGCTTCCTTAACGACCCTGTTGATATTTACGGTATTGAACCGCTGGGCAGAGGCGCAAAGCTTGGCGACCATGCGGCAAGCCTTAAATATGGCACCGAGGGCATTATGCACGGCTTTAATTCTATTATGCTAAAGGATGAAAACGGTGAGCCGGCCCCCGTTTATTCGGTTGCGTCAGGCCTCGATTATCCGTCTTCCGGTCCGGAACACGCTTTTCTTCAGGAAATCGGCAGGGTAAAATATGACGTTATTGATGACGAGGAAACGATTGATGCTTTCTTTAAGCTTTCGCGTATGGAGGGCATTATCCCTGCGATTGAAAGTTCACATGCGGTTGCCTTTGCTATCAAAATGGCAAAACAGATGGACCACGGCTCTGTCCTTATAAACCTTTCGGGCAGAGGAGACAAGGATATGGACTATATTATAGAAAACTATGGTATAAGATGATGAAGATTGCAGTTATAACAGGGGCCTCAAGCGGAATGGGTAGAGAATTTGTTTCTCAGCTTTCCCGTCAGCAAAGCTTTGATGAAATTTGGGTAATAGCCCGCCGCATAGAACGGCTTAACCAAATCAAAGAAGAAATGGGGGATATAATACGCCCCGTCGCACTTGATTTGGCGGACGAAAAAGGCATAGAGCAATACAAAGCGTTGCTCGAAAAAGAAAAACCTGAGGTTGCCGTGCTTGTGAACGCAAGTGGATATGGCAAATTTGAAGAGTTTTCAAAGCTGCAGCTTGATGAGCAACTTGGTATGATAGACCTAAACGCAAAGTCTCTTACGGCTATGACATATGTGACACTGCCATATCTTAAAAAAGGAAGTCAGGTTTATCAGATTGGTTCTCTTTCTTCTTTCCAACCTGTTCCGTATATTGCGGTCTACGGAGCAACAAAGGCATATGTTCTCTCGTTTACACGTGCCGTTAATTCCGAACTTCGACACACAGGTATAAAGATGATGGCAGTATGTCCGGGTTGGGTTAAAACGGAGTTTTTTAATCGAGCCGTTGAAGATGAAGGTGTTATAACTTATTATAATCAATTTTTTACCTCAGAGCAGGTTGTAAAACGGGCGATTCAAGATATGAAAAAAGGCAAAGATGTATCGGTTTGCGGACCTATGATAAGAGGTCAGGTGCTTCTTACAAAACTATTTCCGCACAAGCTTGTAATGAAAATTTGGCTCAAACAGCAAAAGAAAAAATAAAAAGCCCAAAAGGGCTTTTTATTT
>JAGBUC010000013.1 GCA_017630985.1 Clostridia bacterium | reverse complement strand
TGATTATCACGACCAGGCGGCAAGGGAGCCCGAAATAATCGGAAATCTTGACAGCTTCAGGGTTAAGTATATTCTTAAAAACGGCAGGGCGGTCGAGAGAGATTATTTCTACCATTATATTTGTCGGGACAATTTATACGACGATATGCTTGATATTATGAAGACCGAGGAGTTTGTAAGAAAGTATTATGAGGCGGCAAAATCCGAAAAGGGATATGTTACCCTTGCCTCGTATGAGTATAAAAATTATGAGGGACAGAGCCTTGCCATAATTAACACGGCCGTGGCAAAGGAGTTTGTTGAAATATATCAAAAGGAGATGGCTGATGCCGACCTTGGTATATTCGGGGAAGAGTGCTTATGCCTTTATATCGATGGTGACACACACCAACCCATTTATATTCCGACAAGCTTTTCAAATTCCCTTGCATTTTTAGAGGGCAGACTTACCCCTGAGAAAGAGTTTTATAACAAATAAGAAAAGGCTGTCCTATAGGGCAGCCTTTTACATTTTGGTTGACAAGGGGTTTTTATATGGTAGAATATTATAGGTGATTTATTTGAAGAAAGGCGCTTACAGAAAAACGGCGATAACGGCGGTATTTTCTGCCATTATTATAATCTGTTCCTTTATAACAATCCCTGCGCCCGTCCCCATTACCATGCAGACCTTGGGGGTTTTTCTGGCGGTGGGACTTCTGCCGACCGACTTGGCACTAATGTCGGTTTTGGTTTACATAATGCTTGGGGTGGTAGGGCTTCCTGTCTTTTCGGGCTTCGGCGGGGGAGTTGGATATCTTCTAGGGCAGACGGGGGGATATATTTTTGGGTTTTTGGCTTTGGTGATAATTGCAAAGCTTGTTCTCTTATTTGGCAAGAGGCTTTTAATTCCCGCCTTGGCTTTAGGACTTTTTGGCTGTTATTTTGTGGGAAGCCTTTGGTTTATGATTTATACGGGGGCTGGCTCGTTCAGCGAGGTACTTGCTGTTACAGTTTTGCCCTTTATTTTGCCCGATATTGCAAAGCTTCTTTTAAGCGTAGTTATAATAAACAGGGTAGGTAGTCGTTTATGGAAATGAAGCCGATAGTTTATCCTTTTGAGTGCCTCGACTCGACCAATAATGAGGCTAAGAGGTATATAGAAAAAGGGGGCGTACTTCCCGCCCTTTTTATTGCCGAGAGGCAGACCGAGGGCAGAGGCCGTCAGGGAAAGAGCTTTTTTTCTGAGGGCGGACTTTATATGAGCCTTGTTATGCCTTTGGACGCTATAAAGGGAGATGTTTTAAGGGCTACGACCGCCTCTGCCGCCTCTGTGGCGCAGACGGTAGAGAAAATGTGCGGAAAGAGGCTTCTTATAAAGTGGGTTAACGACCTGTATTTTGAGGACAGAAAGGTTTGCGGAATTCTTTGCGAGGCGGTATACGACCAGGAAAGTCTTAAGGCAAAGGCGGTTATAATCGGGGTTGGGATTAACCTTAATGTAAGCCGTTTTCCGAGCGAGCTTCAAAGTATTGCAGGGGGGATTTTATGCCCTGATGCCGACAAGGGAGAGCTGGCAGAGGCGATTAGCCAGAGGATTATCGAGCTTGTTTGCGGACAAGAGGATTACACCGAGTTTTATAAAAGCCGATGCTTTGTTATCGGCAAGGAGATTTATTTTACCGAAAACGGTGAGATTAAAGAGGCGAGGGCTGTCGGCATTGGTGAGGGCGGCTCCCTTATAATAGAAATGCCCGACAAGAGCCAAAGAGCCTTGTCGAGCGGAGAGATAACGGTTAGGGTTAAATAAAATAGAAATTTGTGTCCCAGGCGGGAATATAAGGATAGTGACGCATATATACCTTATAGTCGGGGTTGATTTCGAGCACCCTTTTTGGTATCGTGAAATAGTCGTCGCTTTTATGATATGCAGAGACAAGCATTTTCGGCTTGTCTTTTTTTATTGTCTTTACTGCTCCGAGAATGGCTTCAAACTCGCACCCCTCGACATCGAATTTTATATAGTCGAAGCGGCGGTCTGAGGATAGACTGTCTACCGTCAGGGCGGTGATTTTATCCTCTCCGCCTTTCCCGGAGCCCCTTGACGATTTAAAGGAAAAGGGGATTTCGCCGCACTTTGACGATATGGCGGCGTTTATTCTCTCAATTTCAAGCCCCTCGGTGTTTTTTAGGAGCTTCGAGTATGATTTTCTGTCGGGCTCGACCGCCGTTATGTGACCGAAATTTTCAACCCGTTTTACAAAATCCAGCACGGTGTCGCCGCTATAGGCACCGAGGTCGAGAAAGCTGTCGCCCTTTTTGAGTTTTAGAATGTTGTCGAAAGCCTCGTCTTCGTCGGTCTGGCAAGAGAAGAGGCGGTTTATATTCCCGTCGAGCTTGAAAAGAACCGTTTCGCGAAAGACCTTTTTCGACTGCTCGTCGGCAAGGATTGAATAGACCTCATAAAGCTCTTTTTCGTGGCGTTTTGCATATTCGATATTAAAAATTTCACCCTCTATTACGGGTACCTCGGGGGCAAGAATTTCGTGGCTTTGCATTATTGCCTTAACATTTTCGATTACCTCGGCTCTTGCCGAGCCAAAGGAGAAAAGGGCAACGAAATCGCCGAAAAGGGCTTCTGCCTCTTTTAGAGACATTACCCTAAAGCCTCTGAAGGTTCGGGTTCTCACAAAACCGTCGCTTGCAAAGACACCGCTTATCTTGATTTCGAGGCGGTTTAGCTCGTTTAAAATTTTGTCGGCTCCGTTTCCCGTTCCGTAAAGGAGAATGGGGCGGGGAACCGACTTTAAATATGTCCAGATGTCTGTCATTTTGTTTTCTCCAGCTGGTATGCAAGCATTGGTCCGTAGCCCTCGACATAGATTGTTCCGCATTGGATAAAACCAAGCGAGGAAAGACGCTTTTGCATAATTTTATTGTCGGCGTGGGTGTCGATTCTAATATTGTTTGAGAATTTGAGGGCAAAATCGACACAGCTTGCGACAACACTCTTAACCCTGCCTGATGAGGCAATTCGGTGAAGAACATAGTAGGGGTTGTCGTTAATCCAAGCCCCCTCGATATATTCATAAGTTGGGTCGGGACCGCTGTCGCAGAAGAATACGGCATCGACGGGGGTTTGCTCGGATATAACATAGAGTTTGCCTTCGTTTATATTTTCAATAAGCGAGGCTTTGGGCGGATGGACATTTTTCCACTGGTTAGGGTTACCGTTTTCTGCCATAAAGCGACGGGCATTTTCGTATATTTTTAAAATTTCGTCGAGGTCGCACATTTGTGCTTTTCTGATTTCTCCCATCAGTCAAGCTCCTTTTTGCCGGTATAAAGCTCGTAGTATCTGCCTTTTTGGGCAAGTAGGTCGTCGTGGCTTCCGCGCTCGATAATCTCGCCGTTTTCGAGCACCATTATGGCGTTCGAGTTTCGAACGGTTGAAAGTCTGTGGGCTATGACAAAGGTGGTGCGGTTTTGCATAAGGCGGTCCATACCGCGCTCGATATGGCGCTCGGTTCTTGTATCGACCGAGCTTGTCGCCTCGTCAAGCACCAAAATAGGCGCTTTGGAGAGGGCGGCGCGGGCGATGTTAAGAAGCTGACGCTGACCCTGAGAGAGATTTGCGCCGTCGCCCGTTATCATTGTGTTATAGCCGTCCTCAAGGCGCATTATAAAGGAGTGCGCGCTGGCTGTCTTGGCGGCAGAGATAACTTCCTCGTCGGTGGCGTCAAGTCTGCCGTAGCGGATATTTTCCATAACGGTGCCGCTGAAGAGGTGGGTGTCCTGAAGGACCATAGCGATGTTCCGTCTTAGCACCTCACGAGGATACTGCTTGATGTCAATTCCGTCGATGGTTATGATTCCGCTTTCAATATCGTAGAAGCGGTTGAGCAGATTGGTGACGGTCGTTTTACCCGCACCCGTCGAGCCGACAAAGGCAATTTTCTGCCCCGGCTTTGCATAAAGGGAAATGTTTTTAAGCACAAGCCGTTCGGGATTATAGCCGAAGCTTACATCCTTAAGCTCGATATGACCGGTTATTTCGGTATTCTGCTCGCTGCC